>NZ_JAJAFX010000100.1:0-6472 GCF_025384845.1 Photorhabdus temperata
AAAAGCATTCTTATCTGGGATATCTGCACCGTTCTGATTTTTTGCTAAAGCATTAGTATTTACTTTAGCTGCTAAATCATAAGCTGCTTTCACTGCTTTCGGCGTTGCTGCTGTGGTTTCATCATTACTATTAGTAGTACTGTTGAGTTTTGTAAAACCTTTTTCTGTCAACGTGGCATCTGGGTGATTGCGGCTTTTTTCATGTTTCTGAATGGAGCTATCTACATACTCACGAGTTGCCAGAACGATAGAAGGATCGATTTTTAATGTTACTGAATCAGTACTGTTGACAATCAAGATCATCCTGATAGTTTGTGTTCTGCCCGAACCTTCCTGTAATTGTGGTTTATAGGTTTCCGGGCAGTTTGCTACCGCAATCATGTTACCTTCACTGTCAAGCAAACCAATTTCACGCATCCACCAACCACCTTCACTTTCTGGGATAATTTGCTCAGCGATAATTTGGTTAGTGTTTACTGGATCGACACTTAATGTATTAATCGCGGCACGGCGCTTTTCATTAATCAGTTGTGTCTGGTTAACGTCAGGGGATGGTAATTGGCCTCCGCCGTCACCAACAGCCATGTGAGTAATATCGACTTTCGTTCCCAAGGCAGCAGCGTTTGCTAACTTTGCCGCTCCCAGTTTGGTTAAAATTGCAAAGTATTTCATGGTGAAACCCTCAATGTATCTGTATCAATCAAATGAATTGCAGCCCCTAAAGATGCATCGCTGCCAGTAGAGATGATTTCAGGTAAATATTGATAAACAGTGAGATCATCTCCGCTATAACTTGCCGCAGCACAATAAAATTCGCCTTTAACATCCAGATTGACTGATAGACCTATAAGATGGCGACTCACAGGCTTGGCATCTGAAATCAGTCGTTCCAGTTCTAAAAAAGTTTCTTCGGTGATCCCATTTTCTTGTATTCCTACCCCTAACCGGAATGTGCCTGGTGTTTCATTTTTCTCCCACCATTCCTGTATTTTAACGAGATAGCCTAGTGGCTCCACTACACGGCGGATGGCGCCAATGGTTCCTTTATGTTTGTGCAGAAACAGCGAGTTTTTTATGACTTCCCGTTTAGTATTCACCGACCACTTTTCATCCCAGCGGTCAACAGACCACGCCCACGCCAGATAAGGTAATAACTCCTCAGGACAGGTATCGGGGTTCCAAAGTTGGCGAAGCGGCACCGGAATGTTTTGCAATTGCGAACACGCCTTAGCGGCAGCTACTTCCAGAACGGTGGAACCTGTTGGTAACAGGCGGTCACTCATCATAACCTCCCACGATTAGAGCTGGATTTGGCTTGGAACAATCGGAAGTTTGAGTTTTACCCAGCTCCAGTTTTGCGCTGGTGCAATAAGAAGCTTGATCTTTGCATAAAATAATATCCTTCGCCGGTGCTCTTAGTTCCACCTGCTGTACACCAGCCACATGCAGCGCGGCATAAATGGCAGATAGCCGGATATCCAGTCCCAACTTATGTTGATCTTGCACATACTTATCCATATTTTGTTGAGCCAATTTACGGATAGGTTCAGACTCAGGCGTCGGATAAAGATAGAGCACAGCATCAATCTGATATTCCACTATTTGGGCTGACTGTACTTTTACCCGATCAGCAACGGGCCTGACATTTTCGTCATTGAGTGCTACAACCACTTTATCCAGTAAATCTTGTGAGGCCTCGCCTTGATGTTCTTTATCTTCTTCATTTTCTTTACCTTTTTCCCATTTCCATTGCCGTGACAAAATAGTTACAGTAACATTGGCAGGAGATGGGCTGATGACGGAAACATCCGCTACAGTTTGATATTTACCTTTATATTCATCTTTATTAGCATGAATACCTTCATTAACTTTAAGGGTGTGATATTCATACGCACCTATCGGTCCTGCGACACTTAGCCCTTCAAAAGCCTTTTGGATACGGCCACGAAAAGTACTATCAGGTTCCATAACTGCCCGAGTAACATAGTAATTCGCTCCCAATTGGTCTAAATCGCCGTTAGTTGCATAAGCCAGCATTACTGCACGGGCAGCTTCATTAACCCGCTGACGCAATATCAATTCCCGATAAGCGTTTTCCTCAAGTAATTTAACCAGAGGTTCAGATTCCAGTTCCAATGTTCGAGTAATAGCATCTCGTTGTTCTTCAGGGTAAAGAGAGATCAATTCGGCTTTGCGTTCAGCCAACAGGCTTTCGTAGTCCAGTGGCTTGACTACATCAGGTGGTGGCAACTGACTTAGGTCAATGATTGGCATTGTTTTACCTCACAGGGATGGATAGAGAAAACGTCCCAGCGGACTGCTGATAATGCCCGGCTATATCTACCGTCATTTTGCCGTCCTGTCGGGTATCTATGGTGATAGATGTCAGATTAATGCGTGGTTCCCAGCGGCTGATAGCTGTATAACTGGCAGCCATAACTTGTAGACGCAGAGCAGCATTCTGTGGCCAATCAATCAATTCAGGTAACAGAGAGCCATAAGTACGCCGTTCCACACGGCTACCTACTGGTGTTGATAAGATATCGCTGACAGATTGACGCACATGTGCTAAATCTGTCAGGCTGCGTCCGGTTTGTCGGTTCATTCCAAGATACATCATTATGTTGGCTCTCCTGTTGTTGCACCGCCGGACATGACTCCAGTGTGTTTATGAGAATGTAGGGTCACACCATTAGAGCTGAGTTTTCCGCCGGTATTTTCAACATCACCTTCCAGTTTAATTTTTCCTTTCAACGTCAGTTCTGATGCTTTTAGTTCCATTCCTTTTTTTGCTTCACACTTGACTTCATGTGATTTCAGTCCGAGTTCTTTTTTTGCTTCTAGCCCAATTTTGATGTCTGCTCCCATTGAAATTTCGTTGTGTGATTTCAATCCAATTTTGTTATCTGCCGACATTGAAATTTCATTGTGCGATGACAATTCAATTTTGTTATTTGCCGACATTGAGATTTTATCGTGTGCTTTTAGTGTTATATTCGTTGCCTCAAGTGATATGGAATATGAAGCTTGTACACTAGCAGTCCTAATACCTTTTACCGTTAAGGCACTGTATTTCGGCTCATACACCATTACGGCCCCATCAGGGAAAGCAATATGGACAGCTTCGGAAGAAACTGATGGAGCTAGAAATTGATCGGAATAAACAGCCGGTAATACAAAGGAGGTGGTCAGCTCTCCACCAACGGATAGTAATAAAACCTGCTCACTAACACTGGGGGCCCACCAGGTACGGGAATGACCTGCTCGCATTGTCAACCAAGGCCGCCAGTCAGTTTTAAGATTACCTGTCGCGACCCGGCACATACCTCGGGCATGATCTACCTCGGTAACAACACCAGTTCTGATCAGGTTACGCAATAAGCGTATAAGTTCTGTTAGTTGTGTATCCATATTCGGAAAAAATGCCATATAAGTAGTTATGGGTTTATGTTTAAAAGAATGGCATTAAAGGTAGCGGTAGACATTAAAGGTGAATTGTAGGAAAGATCAGACAAATTTCTTGGAAGGAAAAAGCTATAACAATATGAATTAAAAAGCCTTTCCCAAAATCGAGAAAGGCTTTTATATAATCTATAGCTATAGTCAGAGTTTGACACAATAAGTGACTTGCTCCCGCCTAATCCTAACAGTTCGCTTTGCTCTCAATAAGAATTTAGGCGGGAGAATTCCGTAATTTTGTTAAAAGAATTTCTATTTTGTATTACCTGACCAAATACTGAGTATAATATTATAGGTAATTTTACTTGGCTTGATTGCTGGCGATTCCTAATATAAGGTAATAATTCTGTTGAAAAAGCAATCAAGGTAATATGGCTGCCTTTATCCGTTTGTTATCTTTAATCCCATAGTTGCAGAATAGGTTTTGTTGTGGCTGATATAACCTCTGGCATTTCGACTTCAGTGCCATGTGGCAGGATTACGCTATATTCAGACAATTCAGGGAATTTTTTAAATACCAGTTCAACCAACCCTGGATTAGCTTCTAAAACTCGTTCAGTCATACCTTGAGTTCGGCCATAGTGACGCCAGCATAAAGCGTCAACAGTATCATTTTGTTGTGCAATTATTTTCATTAGATATATCCCTCATATTAAGGAAAATTTTGTTAAATTAGAGTGTCATGGTGTGCTAACCAGATAGGGAGAAACAACCAAGCAACATTGTTAAGGGAATGGTACAAACGAAAACAAGAAGCCACCTTTCAGTGGCTAATTTAACAATCAACTATCGTCTTCTCAGATTTGCTGAATCATAAGAAAAATCTATTTTTCAGTTCATTTTCCAATGCAATCATAACTGACTGAGAAAATTTAGATCTTTTATCAAATAGAATTTCCAGATGCGTATCATTTACCTATCACACTTATTCTTTTGTTACACTTATTCTTCAAGCGTTTCGTGATGGTTAACAAGTTGTTTGGCAAGTGGTGTTGATAACTCAGCAATCCAAACTAAAGCCAGTTCTTTATCTTCAGCATGATTACATTCACAGCTTGTTGCCATTCTGGCGATAAAATTAATACGTTGCGCTATTACTGATTCCATAAGAAAGTCCACTGACAAACTTACCTCCGTATAACATAACTGTATATAAGAACAGTACACGTTGATTAGAAAAAATTAAAGTGGTTTTTTATCTTTTTTGATAACTATATTTGATAGTGTTAATATATTAATTATTGTTTTTATTGAAATAATTGATTATTAAAAAGGTTTCTTTCCGATTACAATCCTCTGTAATTAATAAGTTTTTCTTATTTTAAAGCTTAACAAATTCTTTTCCTTTATTTAAATGATATAGTTTCACAAAGTATACAGATTGAAATTTGAGTGCTCATGATGCAATATTCTAGTAAATTCATTTAGGATCACTATAGTTCTTCATCAGAGAGCTTTGTGAAGATAACAAACTCACTAAACTGTACTTTTAATGAAAAAAAACGTAACTGAGATAAAGATGGGTGCAGATAGTGGAGGAAAACAGGCTATCGAGCGTCTTGTCCATGCATATGGATTCAAATCACGTCAGGCACTTAGCGATCATTTGGGTGTGTCTAAAAGCACAATGGCAAATCGTTATTTAAGGGATAGTTTTCCAGCAGACTGGGTTATTCAATGCAATCTTGAAACCAATGTTTCATTGTTATGGCTAAGCACAGGGCAAGGAGAAATGTTCCCTGATGGGGAAAAGAAAAAAGAATCTTTAGAAAATATTATTGCTCCGACAATACAGCGCGTTAAATTAGTAGGTGGAAAGCTGAATGTTGAAAACCCTGTAATTTTAGATAATGAACTTATCGCCAGAGAAATTAAAAAACCTCTCATTGTTGATGACAGTAACTCTTGGTATTTGCTGGATGCAGAAAAACCTGATGTTCAGGATGGTTTATGGTTGATTGATATTGAAGGGATGCATAGTATTAAAAAGATCATAAAAATCCCGGGCGGTAAAATTCGTGTCTGTGATCACGATGTAACTTTTGACTGTGCAATTAATGAAATTAATTTCATTGGTCGAGTTTACCTAATGATTTCCAGGTGCTGACGACCTTTTCCATTATTGATAAATTAATTTTCAAGTATGTAAATCCTATGCTTAATGGCAATTTTTTGTTCGAGACTGCCCAGATGCAGTGGATTTCACATACAATAAGCTTTTTTTGCCAGCAGTGCTTACTTGTCTTCATCTGTTAATTTTTTGTAGAATAGTGTCAACGTTTTCCACTTGGAAAAGAAAAGCGATATATTTTGCATAAATTAGCCTTGGTATTACACAGTACAAAATTAAACATTTAGTTAGTTGCCCTGCAAATATTAAGCTGATGAACAATCCGTTTTATTTACCGGAAAATATTTATATATCGTAGATAACGATGTGTTGTAAATTAATGATAACTGTTTCCGTGTGTGACCTTTCGCCAGTAATCTCGCGGCTTGTTGTTGTTCAGCAAATGAAAACGATACAGGTCTGCCACCAATTCTCCCCTGAGCACGAGCTGCTATCAATCCTGCATTTGTTCTTTCAACGATCAATTCCCGTTCCATTTCAGCCAGTGCACTCATAACGTGAAAGAAAAACCTCCCCATAGAGGTACTAGTATCAATACTGTCAGTCAGGCTCTGGAAATGAATACCGCGTTCACTTAAGTCAGAAATCAAAGTGACCATATTTTTTACGCTACGCCCTAGTCGATCCAATTTCCAAACGACTAAAGTATCGCCTTTTTTAAGCTGTTTTAAAGCCCTCTTTAAGCCCGGCCTGTTGGCTGTTTTTCCACTGATTTTATCCTCAAAAATACGCTCACAATTTATACTTATCAGAGCGTTTCGCTGTAAATCACTGTTTTGGTCATTTGTTGACACCCGGATATAGCCAATCTTTGCCATGTGTGATCCTACTTAATACCAATAAGAGACTATTTTTATAGAAATTATCACGGATTGACTAATT
>NZ_JAJAFX010000101.1:0-6453 GCF_025384845.1 Photorhabdus temperata
AATCCGCAAAATCCGAACAGAATCGATGTTCTGTGGACCGGCACACTCATCAATCAGTTGCGTGTTTTCGCGCTACTTAATCAGTTCCGCTTACAACCGGCAGCTTAAGAGGTAAACATGGGTAATACATCAAACAGGCTGGCGGGTACCGCTTATGTCTCTGTTGACGGCATATCGATCATGGTCGCGGGGGATTTCACCTGGAGTCCCTCAACAGTCACTCGCGAGACTCTTACGGGCATGGACTACGTACACGGTTACAAAGAGAAGCCGCAAGCGGGTTTCATCTCCTGCAAAGTCCGTGATAGTGGCGGGACAACCGTTGCTGATTTCAATAATCAAACCAATGTCACTATCGTGGCTGAACTGGCGAACGGCAAGACGATAATCGGCGAAGGGATGTGGACGGTTAACACGCAGGAAGTAGCAAGCGAAGATGCGACTTTTGAAGTACGCTGGGAAGGCACTTCGGTTACTGAAAATTAATTTGGAGAATCAACATGTTAGAAAAAACTAAAACTATCGTATTAAGCACGCCGATTGAAAGTAACGACGGAAAAGTCCGCTATGAGCAGATTGATTTGAAAGAGCCGGTGTTGATCCAGGTTGAACAGTTTTATGAAGCGCAGAACAAATCCAATCATTCAATTGCCGCTATGCGCCTATTGCTCTCTTTAGTATCGATCATCCCGGAATCAGTATTGAAAAAAATGGCAATCAGTGATTTTCATCAGTGCCAGGAGTTTCTTTTGGGTTTTTTGGACTCGAAGCGCTCAATGGCTGGCAACGATTAGCCGCTGACGTCACATTTTATTACAAGTGGGGGCCGCGTGATGCGTGGCTCTTAACCCGATCACGTCTTGAGTGGTGGGCTAATCAAGCTAATCGGATAAGTAAGGAGCGGTCTAATGGGTAACGCTTTCGATTTTGAATTAAATGCTGATGAGAACGTCACGAAAGTTATTGATGAAATTAATGAAAAGCTGAATGGACTCAATCCCAATTTAGCAAAAACTCAAGAATGGTTGAAATTTGGCGGTTCTGAGGCTTCTGACGGCGTAGAAACCATCGGTACAAAGTTACGTGATATGTCACGTTACGCAAAAGATAATGTGCAATACCTGGGAGATATGGTTCCACCACTTAAAAACTTCGGCGAACTCGCAACGAAATATACGGGGATAGGGGCGAAAATTGGCGGCGTAGGGATGGCTGCGTATGGTATATCGAAGGGCTTTCAGTTAATGAACGATATGGGAAAGAAAGCCTATGATTTGGATGTGTCCGCTAAAAACTCAGCAATGAGTGTTCCAGATTTCACCCGGATAGCCGGGGCGTTAGTGCAAATCGGTGTTAGTGCTGATGATGCTAAAAAATCAGTAGAAGGTTTTTATGGGATTTTAAACCACCCATTACAGGGAAGACGTGAAGAAGCTAGAGCGGAATTAACCAAGATGGGAGTTCCTCTTTATGAAAATGAGCACGGAACGATTGATGTATATAAGACTTTCCCAGAAGTCGTCCAGGCTATGCAGAAATACCCGTCTGATGTTCAAAATACCATTGCTGAAAAAATTGGTCTGGATGAACATGGATTAGCGCTGACACGTAAAGGACCAGAAGTATATCAAAAATTATTAACTAACTCAGATAAATTTGGTTTAACGAGGTCACAAGCTGATAATGATGCATTAAATAAATATAACGATAAAAAAAATGAATGGGATGCCCGCTGGGAGGGAATTAAGACACAAAGTGAAATTGCGTTTGGCAAATATGTTTTAGGTGGAGGTTACGACTATTTAAAAAATCAAGAAGATAATGAAAAATTAAAGTATGACAGAGATAGCACTAATTCGTTTTATCACGGAAATAAAAAAGATGATATGCGGGAGAGGGCTTTAAGGGATAAGGAATTTAGAAAGAGTCTGTCGCTTGGGGATCGGATACTCCTTGAATGGGGGTTCCCCAGCAGTAGTTTAGGGAAAAAAATTGATGATCATTATGGTGCTCAATGGGAGGCGCAGAAGCTTAGATATGAAACTATTCCTCAGCCACCAAAAATTCCAGAACCACAAAAAGTAGAACCACTAAAAATAGAACCTCCAAAATACCCCGATCCTTACGGGAAACCAGTAAAAGATTCGTTTGGTTTGAGAAACAACAATCCCGGTAATTTGCGGGCTGCGCCGAACGCAACAGGGAAAGTACGGGGACAAAGTGGCATGTTTGCTAAATTCGACAATAGCCACGATGGTAATGCTGCTCTTAGTCGACAGTTAATGCTGTGGGGGGATCGTGGCATTAATACCATTAATGATGTTATTAGCAAGCATGCACCTGCTGGAGGTATAGATAGAAATAATACGCAGGCATATATTAACTTTGTCTCAAACGAGACAGGCTTTCTTCCCAATCAACAGTTAGATATGCACAACCCGAAAGTGCTGGAAAAACTGATTAATGCCGTGATAAAACAAGAAAATCATGGTCAGCAACCGTTTAGCCAAAAGGAAATCACAGATGCAATAACCGCTGCTATCTTTGACCCAAAATGGCAGGGGAAGCGTGACAAATATTATCTGAATCAACAGCGTATGATGAATCAACCCGCGCTGCCTGAATCTGATAAAAGACCTGCTTCCATTTTTGCCAATCAAACAGATAATAGTGAGCTTGCTCAGAACATGGCTGAGGCCATTCAGACAGCTATAGGGGAAAACAAATTTCAGGTTGAAATTACACTGGTCAACAGTAAGACCGGGGAACGGCAGCAATTTAATGCAAAAACTGGGGGTAGGGTAACAACCTCCATGCAATATCCATAATCACACACAAGAGCGTATTGGGGCGCTCTTAATGTTGTTTAGCAGTTTAACCTTGATTTTATCAAGCACCTGAATAATTATTGGTCATTTGATTCGGATGAGAGGTGTTTGTGTCTATTTGGCAAATTATAGTGGCTGTTGTTTTTTTATTTGCAATTGCATTTTGCTTATCTTTTCAAAGAAAGAAAACAGCGTTTCGGACAACAATGCGCGTATTAGCGATTGGTATTCCTATCAGCTTATTTACTATATTTTGTACTTTGGAATATGCAGTGAACCGAGGCTGTTATAGCTCTGAGCAGAATTTTTATGAAAGGAAAGATGCCCTTTGCTATGGAACTGGCAGAATCACACAAGTGACCATAGGTGATAGGGAGCTTGAAATAGATCGCTTTATGGTTTTGTCAAAAAACAAGGTGGTTATTCATACAAAAGATGGCGGGGATTTTGTTGGGTCATATGCAAACGGTACGTTCATTGTGAAGTGGCTTGATGATTTGGTTTATTAGATTAGGTTCGGCATTGCAGTAAGCCCCGACTGGGGCTTTGATAATAAACTTTATCCGCCGCGCATCACTTTAGCGACATTCCTTTTCGCAAGTGATAATGCTCTTTTTATATCATCTAGCAGAGACTCGGCTTTTCTGACATCTTCAAGCGCAGTCTCTATGGATGAATTTGGTAGCCATTGCTTTGCAATGATATCCACCTGTTGAATATTGTCGCTGACAATATTTCGGGTATCTCCGTTTATTATGTTGATCCTATGCTTGCAGTACATTCCGTTTTCACCTGCGGGACGAGTGCAGAATGCTAGGAAATCTTTTACATCCTTTGTAAAAGTGACTTTATATGGTTCTTCCGCTGATCCTTGCACGAGAAAATTTATTTTTTCCATGAGACACCTCATAAGCGGAGTTTATCAACTATTTATTGATTTCTATCAGTTTTTTGATTTTTTCAACATCCAACTCAATAGAAACCAATCTTTCTTCTATGCTTGGTTTGTGAGCTATATCTGAGTTTTGAGAAACCCAATTTTCAATGGCTGCAACCATTTCGGCATTAAGAGATCGCCCTTTTTTATCAGCAATCTTTGCTATTTCCTCTTTTAATTCAATAGGAAGTCTTAAATTAACTTGAGGGTGCTTATATGGTCGCTTGGTCATTATGAGTTTCTATTATTCAGTTAACTACAAGATAGATTAATTAGGTACCTATTGACTATCAATACGTACCTAATTAATATGTATGCATACCACATACAAAAGCATACAAAGGAGATGTTAATGAAAGTGGCTGAACCCGTATCTGTTCGGATGCCGACAAAGTTAAAAGAGATTCTTCAATCGATAGCTGATGCAGGTGATAGATCTTTGAGTAAGGAAATTCTTCGGAGAGTGAAGGAATCACTAAAAAATGAAGGGATAGTAATCCCAGAATGACAAAACCCCAAAGGCTGGCACCAATGGGGTTTATAGAAGCCGGAAATCTTAGAGGAAAACCGACATGACAAGTATAGCAATTAATGAAACACATAACACTATCAACGTGCCGTTCTATGGTGACAACCTTTACGTAGTTAACCATAACGGCGAGCCATATGTTCCAATGAAACCCATTGTTGACGGTATGGGGTTGGCTTGGCAGTCTCAATATGAGAAGTTAAAACAAAGATTTAAATCAACCATCACGGAAATCGTGATAGTTGCCGCAGATGGTAAAAAGCGAGATATGATTTGCCTTGCCCTCCGCAAGCTAGCAGGCTGGCTAAATACTATCAGCCCAAACAAAGTTAAGCCTGAGATCCGTGACAGGGTGATCCAGTACCAGGATGAATGTGACGATGTTCTCTATGAGTACTGGACCAAGGGCGAAGTAACTAAGAAGACCAAAACCACAACAGACGAGCGCACACCTCTGCGTGATGCTGTAAACATGCTGGTGGGTAAAAAGGGGTTGATGTACCCGGAGGCTTATAGTTTCATTCATCAGCGTTTTAACGTCTCTCATATCGATCAATTGCCTGCTGAAAAGATAACAGAAGCTGTTGAGTGTGTTCATAAGCTTGTATTAGAGGGTGAGTATCTTGGTAAACAACAGGAGTTACCAGCACCAACTAAAATTCAATTCACAGATGATGAGCTGTGTAGTCTTTGCTGGTTATGGCGAGATGCTGTTGAGATGATTAGTTCAATATCTGATGTTTATCCCATTCTGAGAGCGGCAGAACATAAGCTTGAAGGTAAATATTATTCAATGTCACGTGAATATCCACGAAACATGAAAATAGCCCGGCTCTTATTGGAAAGAGAGACGGCGCATATTGAATGTGCATCGTTTACTGGCAGTGACTGGCGGTTATTGCATAACCTGAGAATCCCTAACAGTTCATTTTAACCCCAAGCCAAGGATGGCAAATTTAAAATATACCCACATGATATATAATGCTATATGTGCGCCATTGACTTATCCCGGCAAAACGTATATTATCACCAAAATGTACACCAATGGCGCACTAAGACATGATATTTATTGAGACCCATATCTTCACTGAAGATTGTAAAGAGTTGTTAAGTGACGATGAATATCGTGAATTTCAGCAATATCTCACAGACAATCCTATTGCTGGTGATGTTATCCAACACACTGGTGGCTTACGTAAAGTCAGATGGGCATCTAGTGGTAAAGGTAAGCGGAGTGGTGTGCGTATTATTTATTACTATAAAGTAGATGTCTCACACATCAGACTGTTACTGATTTACAAAAAAGGTATCAAGGATGACCTTAGTGAATCAGAAAAGAAAGTCTTGAGAGCACTAAATGAGGGGTGGTAACAATGGACAGTAAGTTATTTTCCAGGCTAACTGAAAGCATGACACAGATGAACGAAATTATTAATGGCGAGCGTGCTGCCTCTCGTGAAACTCACGTTGAAGCAGTAAAAGTAAAGAATATTCGCCAGACAACCGGTTTAACTCAGACCGGTTTTGCTAAGTTAATTTCCGTTAATGTTGGAACTCTGCGAAACTGGGAACAGGGAAGGCGTGAGCCAACCGGACCAGCAAAAGCCCTGTTGAAGGCAATAGAGAAAGATCCGGTTCATGTTTTAAAGGCGTTATCTATGTAAATAGAGCGCATAGGAATTCCTCAGCCTCGTTTCAGCGAGGCTTTTTTACTTAAAATCCACCACACCGCCGCTTAATTGCGGTTTTTTTGTATCCAAAGCACAAGGTGGTGATATGCCATTTATCAAAGACGCCATTTCATCATTTTTGGGTAAAGATCAAGAGTGGAAATGGTCAGAACATTTACACCCGGCTTCATTCCGCGGTGTGCCATTTGCCATAGTATCGGGTGAAAGCGTTTTCGGTAGGCGTCAGGCTGTACATGAATATCCGTACCGTGATACAGCCTGGATTGAAGACTTAGGGCGCAGTAGTCGAAAAATCACCCTTCGCGGTTTCATCATTCAAGATAGCAAAGTTTATTCAGCGCCGGATGTTATAACTCAGCGTAATAATTTGGTTGCAGCGTGTGAAGAGGGCGTTAGTGGTACGCTGATACACCCCACGCTTGGAGAACTGACAGTTAGTGTCACTGAGTCGGGCCTGCGTGTAAATGA
>NZ_JAJAFX010000102.1:0-6371 GCF_025384845.1 Photorhabdus temperata
CTTAAGAGTTGATTTATTAGTGGATATAAATCATCGTCTTTAGAGATTAAAGATGCTAAAACGTAGCATGCCCATCCGATATCTCTTGCTTCAATAATAAGATCTAGAAGATCTGGTTTAATTGTGTTATCATATCCGAATGCCATAATAAATATCCACGTTACGGGTTTATGTTGTGGTAGATGGGGGCATATGGTCAGACATATGCCCCTTTCGTATATTTACAACCTACTTAAGCTATAGATTCATTATGAATCATTCATATACAGGATCTTAAGCAGTAACCGTATATTTTAGATAGCAAAAAAGCTTCATTTATGATCTGATAATCGTCGCCAAACTCATATCAAAATCAAGGATGAAGCCTGTGACAATTATCGCTATAAAACATCAGTTAATGCAATTCTTCAGTGACGTTTCTTTGCAAAAAATTGCCTTCCAGTGTGGGTTTATTCAGCGCGTGAGAAATATCGAGCCTCGCGTGTTGATCCTCAGCCTTATTGCCGCGCTTAGCACGGGTAACGTGACGTCGATTGCCCAATTACATCAAAAATTTAATGGCCTGTGCCCCGATAAAAAACAACAGGTCAGTTATCGCCCTTTTTATAATCAACTCTGCAAAGCCGCCTTCATCGAATTTGTTAAAATATTGGTGAGATTTGCCATGGCACAATGGGTAGAAAAGCAGGTCGCTGTGCCCAAAAAACTGACAAAATTTCAAAATGTTATTTTACAGGATGGCAGTTCATTCAAAGTTCATCCGGCACTGGCTGACGTTTTCCCTTGTCGGTTCAAGACCACTGCCGCTGCCGTGGAATGTCATCTGACGCTGTCCCTGTTCACCCAGTCTCCGGTCAAGATGACCGTGACCGCCGATACAGCGTCAGAACGGGCTTACCTGCCTGCACCGGCGACGCTGCGCGACCCATTATTACTGGCAGATGCGGGTTATCTCGATTTTGATTATTTTGAGCGCGTATCACATTCAGGCGGTTCATTTGTTGTCAGGGGAAGTAAATCACTCAATTCTCAGGTCATGACAGCACGCAACGGTCAGGGAAAATTATTACCCAAATTGTCTGATAAATCCTTGAAATCTATCACCCGCAGAACTAACCGTTCAGAGGTACTGGATCTGATTTGTCGGCGTAATGGCTATGAGTTTCGCCTTATTCGCCGCTGGTTTGCCGAAGAAAAACGCTTCTGCGTGTGGCTGACTAATTTGCCCGTGGAAGAGTTTACAGCCAGTGACATCATGGATATTTATCGTTGCCGCTGGCAAATAGAACTGTTGTTCAAAGAGCTCAAATCGCATACCAATTGGCGCGGGTTTACCACACGGAAAGAAACGTTAGCCACGGGGCTTATCTGGCTCAGCTTACTGGCTTTGTTGCTCAGGCGCTTGCTGGCAAGACAATTATTCCCTGCGGTCTCATTGCTTAAAGCAGCCCAAAATACAGAGAGCTGGCTTAGGCCAATAATAGAAAACCTGCTCCAAAGGGCATGGTCGGAAACGTGTTTTTGGCTGGAAAAGGCGCAAATATATTTATGCCAAAACGCGTTCAAAACACCACAGAGAAAATCGTGTAAAGACAAGACATTAGATGTCTGCTTTGAAAGGCTTAATTCTTAAGATCCTGTATATGATGAATCATTAAGTTTTTAGTTGATTGGCATAAATTTTTGCTAAAACTGCGGATAGTCTAATCCCATCAATTAGCTTATTATCATTTGAATGATTTTCACATATTTTTACTTCTTCAAGTATATTTAATGCAAAATTATTAACGGCATCAGATTGTATTTGATTATATATAAGACTTGTATCAATGTCGCTTAGAATATAATCATTTTTATTTGCTTTTGTTTTTTTCTGAATGACAATTCCCCAGCATATATTTTCAACTCCACTATCCCAACCATCGTCTCTAGAGCAAGTTCTATATAAATCTATTTCTTTATTCGTTACTAAAATTGCTTCTTCACTAAATTTATATCTATTAAATCCAATCTCTGGGCTATATGAAAAATAACCGGCGCCAGTGGCAAGACTTAACGCAATTATTTTTTTCAAATTATGATCGTTTCTGTCAGTCATTTAAATTACCTATTTGTTTATTAAAAACATGTACAAGTATGGGAATGAAAGATTATTTTTAGATCGGACAGAGGACAAATTTGAATTGATACATGGTTGAAAACTCCATTCAGTTCGGTGATTTTTTTACCGCCATGAGTTCTCACGCTCAGGGTGGCAACCCAAACGGGGGTGAGAACCGGCCTGAATGATACCGGCCAACCAAAGGTTGCCCCGCCTGAGTCACCATAATAACTCTGATGTGCAGGCTGTGCGCAAAAAAAACACGCGTTGGCGTGTAGTGTGCGCCATTCAGGATAATAGTCGGATTCTCACGTCCGGTTACAGATTTTGCTGCAACAGAAGCACCTTACATTGAACGATGATTATCGTCAATAAAAATTTAATTTCGAGAATGGGTAGTTATTTCTGCTCTTGCCTTAGATATGTTATATACCCGTAATCATTGAAGATGCTTGATTTTCCCCCAAATGAGGATCAGGGTATCAGTCATGAAAATATTCATTACCGATGAACAAAAAGCCGAACTGGAACACCTCTATCACACCTGTCGTGATAAGAGGGAGTGTGATCGTATAAAAGCGGTTCTGCTGGCCTCTGAGGGCTGGAGTTCAGTGATGATCGCTCAGGCCCTGCGTCTTCATGAAACGACCGTTAATCGTCATATCAGCGATTACCTTAATCACCGCAAACTCAAGCCCGAAAATGGCGGCTCTCAGAGCCATCTCAGCGAAAGACAGACTCAGGAACTTATCGCTTATCTGACCGCGGATCTTCTGCCCACCACACAGGCGGTTATCCGTCTTGTCAAAGAAGCGTGGGATATCCGTTACACCGTTCCCGACATGAATAAATGGCTGCGCCACAATGGATTCAGTTATAAAAAACCGACCGGCGTGCCACACAAGTTCAACGCGGAACAGCAACGGGCCTTTATAGAAACCGACGGGAAACTGAAACAGGAAGCCGTACCCGTCTGAACCTGATGGGTGCCCTGAATCTGGCTGATATCAGTAAAACGGTGGTGCGCGAATATGACCGTATCGACAGTTATCACATCGCCGAGTTCTTCATTGCCCTGCGTGAAACCTATCCGGTCAGTCAGAAGGTTCATATTATCCTTGACGGAGCCGGTTACCACCGGAGCAGGCTGGTGAAAGACTGGGCTTATGTAATGAATATCGACCTTCATGACTTGCCGCCATACAGCCCGAATCTGAACCCGATAGAAAGGCTGTGGAAGGTGATGAATGAACAGGTCAGGAATAACCATTATTTCGCCACGACGGCCTTGTTCAGGCAGGCAATACATCGCTTTTTTACGGAAATATTACCGGAACTTGCCGGGAACCTGTCGTGCCGTATTAATGATAACTTCCAGGTTTTGAATCCTGCATCTTCAAGTTAAGTGGGTATAGATACGATAACTAATCATAGTATTCTTAATGCAACAATAGACAAGGAAATTTAATTTAATGAACGGACAATATCCATTTCTAGACATCTTAGTAGGTGCTTATTTTTGCCAAGATTATGACTTACTGTATGGAGAAACTATGGATGAAGCCATAGATTGCTTTCTTAATGTTGCAACTCAGGAAATAATAAAAAAATTAATAGAAGAGATTAACTCTTTTATTAACACTTCAGAAGATATAGAGAAAGATTTTGACGATCTCTATTATAGTGACTTTGACCCAGACTTTTGGGATACTGCTACAGCGCTTGGTTTTTTAAACTATGTATCCAAAAGAGCACAAGATTATTTAAACGAGCATACTGAGCAAGATGAATAATTAAAGTATTCTTAAGTACAACAATAAAAAAAGAGGTTTAATTCAATGGAAAAAGAAACTAAAACACAATACTTAGATAATTTTATAGGTACTTACTTTAACCAAGATTGCGAAATAATATCTGGTCCAGAGATTGACGATACGATAAATGACTATCTTGAAACAACAACTAAAGGAATGAAGCTTGGCTTCCCTGATTTAGATGATCAGTTTAATCAGATGGAAATCAAACATCTCCGGCTTCATGATGGTTTTGGTATTGGCGATATGGATAACTATTTCCAGGTGGACAGAAAAAATAATTTATTGGGAGGTTTGGAACGAGACTGATTTACTGTTTTTCTGGAATAGTGATGATCCATAAAAATATTATGCATTATATGAAAAAGTAGTGAGAGTGATTAAGGCTGTTGATCCTGATGCTAAAGTCGGTGGTGCTGGCATTTCGTTTAGTAATAATGCAGTGGGTTAATATCTTAGCTGAAAATTATAAAGTTGATAAGAATTTTGCAGATGGTAATTCTGCGCCTGATTATTTATATCAACAATATTATTTGGATACTAGCCGAACACTTAATCAATTAACCGATACCTGGAGCAAGAATAAATGGTTTGGTGGCATTGATCCAACAATAATTCATTCAGATAATGTGGTAGTGCAACATGATCCTGTTCAGAAACTTCCGGATGATACTCTGTTGAGAGCTAAAAGTCGTGATTATACGAATAGTTTAGAGAGTTAATTTATTGTTGTTTTAAATACAACCCTTTTTCTGTCAAACGATAACGTTGTAATGAACTACTGGGTTTTTCTGGGTGATTCATTTCAATCAATCCAGCTTCCAGTGCGGGTTGCAGATAGCGTAGACGGAATGAGCTACGATCTTTTAATCCAAGCGCTAATTGAAGTTGCTCACGATTCATTTCTCCTTCCAACGCCATAATTAATTGTTTAACTTGGTGGGTAACCTGATGGCTAGCTTGATGGGTAGCCTGATGGGTAGATTCCAGAATTGCGTCACGTATCATGCTCAACATAAATTCAATAAAAGGCGCGCAATCAACTTGTTGAGTACTGAGATTAATGGCTTGATAGTAATCAGCCTGATGCTTGTAAACCAGACTTTCAACTGGAATGAATTCAAATAATGAGTTCCAGTGATTCAAGATTAATGTCTGCCATAATCTGCCCATTCTGCCGTTACCATCAGCAAACGGGTGAATAAATTCAAATTCATAATGGAAGATACAACTGGCAATAAGTGGATGAATATCCGTAGCGTTCAGCCAGTAAAGAAGATCCGCCATCAGTTTTGGAACCCGGTTTGCCTGTGGAGCCATATGAATGATTTTTTCTCCATTCGTGACACCAACACCACTGTGCCGATAGTTACCTGCATTATCTATTAACCCTTTCATCAGAACAAAATGGGCTTCCAGTAAGTTCTGTTCTGATGTGAAGTGCCAATGATGGAGCTGCTCGTAAGGTGACTGCTCCCCGCCGTAAAAAACGGCGAGGCTTCCCACTTCTCAGGCCGCAACCGTCTTTATGACGGATTTACACTGGCCTCCGTGGGCAGAAACGACGAGTCCCGCCGCCTGTAATGCTGTTATGCCCTTGTGCTGGATGTTGAGCGCCGCATTGATATCGCGATCATGTTCGACTCGACAGAAAGGGCATTGCCAGAGCCGCTTATGCAGCGGCATTTCCGGCATTTTGTAACCGCAGCAATGACAGGTTTTCGAACTCGCGAACCCCTGATCCAGTTTGACCAGATGGACGCCCGCTGCTGCGGCTTTGTATTCCAGTTTCTTGATGAAACCATGCCAGCCCGCATCCCCGATAGCGCGGGCAATGCAGTAATCCTTCATCATGTTGGCCGATTTTAGTGTCTCAACAATGAGCGCCTGGTTTTCGTCAACCCTTGTCCGGGAGAGTTTGTGTTGAAAATCGGCGCGGGCATTGGCTACCCGCTCATGGACTGCCGCCAGACGTAATCGGGCCTTCCCGCGGTTAGCACTGCCCTTTTGTTTGCGGGACAGCGATTTCTGTTTTCGACGCAGGTTACGGGTGGCGTTGATTAGGTGACGCGGGTTATTGACCTTCTCCCCATTCGACTCGATAAGATAGTGGGACAAACCCCTATCGCAACCGGTCACGCGGGTGATAACGCCCGGCTTTTCCCGCGCCTCTTTTCCATCGTCACACAGGATAGCGGCGAAATATTTTCCCGTGGCGGTTCGGGACAGCGTAATGCTCTTCACTTCCCCTGCAATTTCTCGGTGTATGCGCGCCTTTATCGGTGACAATTTCGGGCGCTTCACCGCCCCCTCCAGCACTTTCACCCCAACACAGTGATAGCTCGATTGCTTGCCCTGTTTGCGTTTGAACGTGGGAAATTGGGCGCGCAACTTCGGATTGAAGAAATTATCAAACGCAGTACGCAGATTGAGCACCGCCTGCTGTAACGCGAGAG
>NZ_JAJAFX010000103.1:0-6261 GCF_025384845.1 Photorhabdus temperata
GTATGATGGCGTCGGGATAGTCCCTAAGATCCTCTAGGGCTAAATGGGGGTCCGAACCCGTATGCGTACGTCCATAATCCGGCAAACTGGATTGATCCGCTGGGTCTGGCTGGCTGTCCTGGAACAAAAGAAATTTCAAGGGGTGACAACCCTTATCAAACAAGGGTAGATCCAAGAATCCCAAATAGACCTGACCCTAACTATTCAATAGATACAAGTACTTTCACTAGTGGCAAAATGACTGCTAATGGTGGTATCAGAAACAATAAAGAATTTTGGCAACAATGGAGTAATTTGCAGCCAGATTCTTTAAGTAAAAGTAATATGTACCGAATAAAAGAGTTAGGATTATCACCTAAAATAGATAATCAATGGATTAAGGCGTTTCCAGAACATGTGAATTACAAGGGTGAAACATTAATTCACCATCACGTTGATTTTGGGCATTACGCAATACCCGTCCCGAGTTCAACTCATGTTGGCAGTGGCGGTATATGGCATACAAAATAAAAAGGAGAATTTTATGTTGCTAACGATTAAAGAAATAAGCGAACAATTAGATGAGAAATTCTCACCATTAGGTGATGACTTTGATGACCTGAAATTATCGAAAAGATACAAACCGTTATTAAACGTTGAAATCTCAGAAAAAAAACTGAATATCGCATTCCCTAAAGAATTTATATCATTCATAAAAGACTATGATTTAGATAACTTCTCATTAGGAAACATATCATTTGGTAATGGCTCTGATTATCTTGAAATGATAGTAAATATTAATAGTAAGGATAATTTTAATCATTGGTGGATTGGTGAAAATAGACCTAAAGAATTTATTGTCATAGCAATATCTGATCCTTATACCATATTGCTAAACACTATTGCTGGTGAGGTTTTTGTCATGACCAGTGAATCATCAATGAATGACTTTGAACAAGTTTCAGCTAATTTTGAATTATTTATCAGAGGTGTTGGGACTATTTTCTTAGGTAAAGAAACATCCACAAAAATCATTGAATATGTTGGTTCTCGGACAAATGAATTTTGGGAAGAAATAGCAAATTAAATGATGTTAAGGCCGGAAAGATCTTTCCGGCCTTCTGATGATCTACCGTGGCGCATACCCACGATAAGCCAGTGCCGACTGAAGCTTACCGATCGCATCCTTAATCTGATACGCTTCCTCGTCATTCACCGCGCAAGCCCGTATCTCCGCCCAGCTCAGCCGCTTCACCAGTTGGGCTAAGGCCAGCGCTTCAATGTGGGTTAACTGAATGTCCTGTAAATGTTCAATCACCACGTTCATTTTATCCTCTCCCTTAGCCCGCGTTGTACTCAGCCAGCATCTCCCGCATCCGCAGCTTAATCTCATTAAGCTGGCTCTGCTGCCGCTGGTATTGCTGCTGATAGTGTTGCGTAGCTTCACTGTCAGGAATGAGCACCAGACAACCGTCCATCACCTTCACCGTAATCTGGCCCCCGGTATTAAATCCCGCCTGTCTCAGCCACTGCCCCTTAAGATGTATTGCCGGTGTGGCGTTGTTGATCTTATTCCCGTTCGGCACATAACCCACCGTGTAATAACGTTCTGTTTTCACGGCTTTATTTACCGCCGCTTCTGCTTTAGAATGCGCCTTAGCCATAGTAACTACCTCTTTTAGTTGCTTGTGGTGAGCGGCGTTGGTGTGGTCTCAACACATCAGCGCCGCGCTATTTTTATCCCTCCGGTTCATCAACGGACAGTAAAGCAGACTCCATACGCTGCTTGGCAATCATGGCATCAATGATCTTGATAACCGTTTCCTGATCTTCCTGTGCCAGTCGTTCCAGAACCTGAAAACGCCTAAATAATCGAGAGTTAGCCAACGGTGAATCTTCAACAGGATTGCCTGTCAGCAGATAATCCACAGTGACCCCTAACACATCAGCCAGCTTAACCATCATCTCAGCGGGAGGTATGTTAAGTCCGCTTTCGTACTTGTTCAGTTGTTGAAAACGGATCTCAACTTTCCCAGCCAGTTCTTTCTGAGGCCATCCCTTCTGCTTACGTAGCGCCTTGAGACGTACCCCAAACTCTTTGCGGAGTTCAGCATTTTGCATAATCAAAAACTCTGTTTGCATAGTGACTCCGTTAGTGTAAGGGCTTGTCTGAATTAGGGGTTGCAAGTAACTCCTAAAAGGATTATAAATAAATCCAATTAGGAGTCAATTTAAATCTTGACAGGATTTAGGAGTCAACAACATGGCACGGATACCCGAAGCAGAATTACAGCACCTGAAAGCCGCCGTCTCCTTAGTCGCCGTAGTGGAGCAACAGAGGCGACAGCTCTTTAAACGCGGCAAAGATTACGTGCTGCTGTGCCCGTTCCATCAGGAGAAAACCCCGTCAATGGTTATCTCACCGGCAAAAAATCTCTATCACTGTTTTGGCTGTGATGCCGGCGGCTCAGTACTGGACTGGGTGATGAAAACCGAAGGCTTAAGCCTGCGCCATGCCGTAGAACGCCTGCGCGGGGAACTGGGCGAGAATCCGGCAATCGCCCCGCTGGTCCAGCCAAATGAACCCGCCGTGCTGGCCGAAGACGAAGCCGGACGGCAGGCGCTGCTTAATCGGGTGGTGGAGTTCTATCACCAGACGTTGCTGAACGCCCCCGAAGCGCTGGCTTATCTGGAAAAACGCCGGTTAAACCACCCGGAATTAGTCGCCTGTTTTAAACCGGGCCTGGCCAACCGCACGCTGGGTTACCGGCTGCCCGCCAGTAAATACAAGGCCGGGTCAGCTATCCGTACCCGGTTAATGGCGGCAGGTATCCTGCGGGACAACGGACATGAGCACTTCCGGGGTTCACTGGTGATACCGGTTATCGATATGCACGGCCAGATACGCGAAATCTACGGGCGTAAAATCGGTGAGGACCTGCGCAAAAACACCCCCAGGCATCTGTATCTGCCCGGCGCACATGGCGGCGTCTGGAATGAACCGGCAATGGCGGCGTCAGCCTCGCTTATCCTGTGTGAATCGTTAATCGACGCGATGTCGTTCTGGGTAGCCGGTTACCGTAATGTCACCGCCGCCTATGGCGTCAATGGTTTTACTCCCGACCACTGGCAGGCCCTGAAACAGCATCAGGTCAGACAGGTGCTGATTGCCTTCGATAATGACCCCGCAGGGAATGACGCAGCGGTGAAACTGGCCGCCGAACTGACCACCGCCGGCCTCACCGTGTTCCGGGTGGTGTTCCCCGAGGGCATGGATGCCAACGGCTATCTGTGTCAGGTCGCCGAGCCGGAACGGGCCTTCGGGTTGTTGCTGGACAGTGCCGTGCCGATGCAGGAAGCGGCAGAGGTACAGGTAACCACCGCCACAGAGCGGGCCGCACTGGCTGAACATCAGCCGGTTCCGGTGCCGGAAACAGTCAGCACCTTAGCCGCCGGGATAGCCGCGTTGCCGTCAGTGCCGAATGTGGTCTGGGAAACCGGCGCTAACGGCGAGATATCCCTCACCCTGGGCACACAACAGTGGGGTATCCGGGGCCTGTCACAGGTGAAAGCCGGGGCGGCAGTGATGAAAGTCAATGTTCAGGTCGTTGATACTGACAGCGGCGTGATGTTCGCGGACAGCGTGGACATGATGAGCGCCCGCGGCCGGAACGGTTATGCGCGGCTGGCCGCCACTGAACTCGGGCTGACCGAAGGTGACCTGAGGCGTTCACTGGGGCAGGTGTTGCTGGTACTGGAACAATGTCAACAGGCCGGGGCCGGTGAACAAACCGAAACCCCGCCGGTTCCCGAACTGAGCGAGGACCAGCGGGCCGCGGCGCTGGCACTGTTGCAAGACCCGCAGCTGAGCGAGCGCATCACCGCTGACTTAGCCGCCTGTGGCGTGGTGGGCGAATCCACTAACCTGCTGGCCGGTTACTTAGCCGCCGTCAGTCGCAAGCTGGAGCGTCCGCTGGCGGTGCTGATACAAAGCAGTTCGGCGGCAGGTAAAAGCAGCTTAATGGATGCCGTCCTCAATCTGATACCGGAAGAAGAACGGCTGCAATACAGCGCCATGACCGGCCAGAGTCTGTTCTATCTGGGGGAAACCAATCTCCAGCATAAAATCTTAGCCATTGCCGAAGAGGAAGGGGTGCGGCAGGCCGCCTATGCGCTTAAGCTGTTGCAAAGCGACGGGGAACTGACCATTGCCTCAACCGGTAAAGATGATGCCAGCGGGAATCTGGTCACCAAACAGTACACAGTGAAAGGACCGGTGATGCTGATGCTCACCACCACGGCGATTGATGTCGATGAAGAGCTGTTAAATCGCTGTCTAGTGCTGACGGTGAACGAATCGCGGGAACAGACCGAAGCTATCCACGCCTTGCAGCGCCATAAGCAAACCCTCGAAGGCTTACTGGCAGAGAATGAAAAGGCGTATATCACCGAACTGCATCAAAACGCCCAGCGGCTGTTGCGCCCGCTCAATGTGGTTAACCCTTATGCTTCACAGTTAACATTCATGAGCGATAAAACCCGCACCCGGCGCGACCACATGAAATATCTCACCCTGATACAAAGTATCGCCCTGCTGCATCAGCACCAGCGCGAAGTGAAGACCGCGGAACACCGGGGCAAACGGCTTGAATATATCGAGGTGACCCAAGACGATATTAGCTTAGCAAACCGGCTGGCCCACGAGATATTAGGCCGCACGCTGGATGAAATGTCACCTCAGACAAGAAAACTGTTACTGCTGATACAAGAGATGGTGAAAGCGACGGCGGCAGCGCAGCAACGCCCGGTGAACGCGGTCCGCTTTACCCGCCGGGATATCCGCCATTACACCCAGTGGAGCGATAACCAGTTAAAAGTCCATTGTCAGCGACTGGCCGACATGGAATATCTGTTAGTCCACGGCGGCAGTCGCGGCCACCTGTTGCAGTATGAACTGCTGTGGAACGGTGACAGCGCAGAAGAAGCCCATCTGTGCGGCCTGATTGACCTGACAGCGCCGGTAAAACCCTGAATATGACTCACGCAAGTTGGACTGACTGAGCCGCAAGTTGCCCCCAAGTTGGGGTCAAGTTGGGCCCAAGTTGGAGGGCGGGAAATGGACGCCAGACCGCAGCAATACTGGGCGGAATGGCTCGCAAGTTGGGGAAGGTTGAAAAACACTGTTCCGGCAATAATAAGAAAAAGCCGTCGTATCGTACTGCCAGTACATCATCGAACCCGAAAACCCGAATAAGAAAACCCGGAATATGACCAACGCAAGTTGGACTAACTGAACCGCAAGTTGCCCTTAAGTTGGGGTCAAGTTGGGCCCAAGTTGGAGGGCGGGAAATGGACGCCAGACCGCAGCAATACCGGGCTGAGCGGTCCGCAAGTTGGGGCAGGCAGAAAAGCACTGTTCCGGCCACCTAAGAATCAAGCCATCGTACCGCAGTGATGTATCACACACTGATAACACTAACCGCTGTTCTCTACAGGAAATCCCATCATGTCATCACCCGTTAAACGTCAATCCCACCCGCTGACCCTGCGCCAGCATCTGGGGGCGTATCTGGATAACCTGCTGTTGCAGGGGGCGAGTCAAAAGAGCCAGTCCGCCCGTCATGAACGGCTGTCGCCATTCGTCATCTGGTGCGAGGAACAGGGCGTAATATCCGCCGCTCAGGTCACCGAGCCGTTACTGGCAAACTGGCAGCAGTCTCTGACCCGGTACCGCAAGGCCAACGGCCAGCTTTATACGCAGGACAGTCAGCGCCGACGCCTGCGGTCCTTACGCCTGTGGTTCGACTGGTTGCAGCAACAGCACGCTATCCCGACCAGCCCGGCGGCAACACTGGCCTCGCCAGACAGAAAAAAACGCCCCTCGGTGACGGAGACCCACGGTCAACCCGACGCCATACCAGCCCGCTTCGCCACCTTACGCCAGCATCTGGCCGCCTGGCTGGAAGCCGTACGAGGACAGGGCTTAAGCGAACGGACCCAGGAGTCCTATGAAGAGCGGCTGTTGCCGTTCGTCACCTGGTGCGAAGCGCGTGGGGTGATGACCGCGCCGCAGGTCAGCCTGCCGTTGCTGGAAAGTTACCAGCGCTGGCTGAGAAGCGCCCGTAAAGCGAACGGTCAACCCTACAGCCCGGGCAGTCAGCGGGACCGCCTGAGTGTCTTACGTCAGTGGTTCCGCTGGCTGTTGCAACGTCACCATATTCTGTATAACCCGACGGATAACATGGTGTTGCCAAGAGAAGAAAAACGGCTGCCGGCGCAGGT
>NZ_JAJAFX010000104.1:0-6233 GCF_025384845.1 Photorhabdus temperata
GACGTGCTATCTCAGCCCTGATCCTACGGGCCTCTGGGGCGGCGAGAATACCTATGGGTATGTGCATAATCCGACAGGTTGGATCGACCCGCTCGGATTGACAGGATGTTCAGATCCTAAGAAATGGGATATTGATAGCTATGGGAACTTAAGGGATTCAGTTAAAGGAAAAAATTTAGCACTTGATTCCCATCATGTTGGTCAAAAAGCAATAATGAAAGATCTAGTGAAGAATTATGATCCTAAAACGGGACCATCAATACTAGTTCCTAAAGTTGGACACACAGTTTCTAAAGATGGATTAGGAATTGTATCTAGAAGTCGAATAAACCCAGCAACAGGTAAAGAATTTACTAATGCAAGAAGTGTGATTGCCAGAGATATAAAAGAGCTAAGAAGAGTTTACCCAGAAATTCCAAATAGTAAGCTTAAAGAGCTTATTAATATGAATAAAAATATATATCCAGAAGTTAGATTTAAATGAATTTAAAAGGTAACCATATGAAAAATGATGAGAAAATAATAGAATCTATTTTTAGTGAATTATTTGATGACAACTTACCCCGTTATCAGAATAGTTTAACCAGTCCAATGGATAATAATGATGATGTGTATGCTAAAGCCAGAAAAGCATTATCAAAATTAGATGAACAAGACAAAACAGCTATTTTCGACTTCTTCAAGGTAGTAATATCTGACACATCATCAACTATATTTGGAACCATTGATGGTTCCCACTTTCCACCCAATATAGATGGTGATTTTACGTTAACTTATGAAGACGAAGAAATACAAGGAAGTTTACAAGACTTATTTATAGAAAAAGCTGAGAATAAAGGTATTTTTAATTAAAAAAGTAAGGCTGAAAGATCCTTCGAGATCTTCCGGCCCTATTCATGATCTACCGTGGCGCATACCCACGGTAAGCCAGAGCAGATTGAAGCTTACCAATGGCATCCTTAATCTGATACGCTTCCTCGTCATTCACGGCACAGGCCCGTATCTCCGCCCAATTCAGCCGCTTCACCAGTTGCGCCAGGGCCAGTGCTTCAATGTGGGTTAACTGAATGTCCTGTAAATGTTCAATCGCCATCGTCATCTCATGCGCTCCCCTTAACCCGCAAAACCACTTATCAGCGCCCGCATCTGCTGCTTAATCTCCCGCAGTTGGGCCTGTTGCCGCTGGTACTGCTGATGCTGTTGTTGCGTGGCTTCACTGTCAGGAATCAGCACCAGACAACCGTCCATCACCTTCACCGTAATCTGGCCGCCAGTATTAAATCCCGCCTGTCTCAGCCACTGCCCCTTAAGATGTATCGCCGGTGTGGCATTGTTGACCTTATTCCCGTTCGGCACATAGCCCACCGTGTAATAACGTTCTGTTTTCACGGCTTTATTTACCGCCGCTTCTGCTTTAGAATGCACCTTAGCCATAGTAACTACCTCTTTTAGTTGCTTGTGGTGAGCGGCGTTGTTGTGTTGCTGCACTTCAACGCCGCGCTAAAAAATCACTTTAGACTTAGTTATTCTTTTCCTGATCAACAGGGCGTATTGCCGACTCAACCCGGTGCTTAACAATCACCGCATCAATCAGTTTAATCACTGTCTCCTGTTCTTCCGGCTGGCATTGGGCCAGTGCTTTAAATCGCTCCATTAATCGCGTGTTGCTAATCGGTATCTGTTCGTTAGGCGAGCCAAGCAATAAGTAATCAATAGTTGTCGTGAACAACTCAGCCAGTTGGATCAATTTATCAGCCGGAGGGATGTGCATCCCGGACTCATACTTGTTGTACTGCGAAAGTTGCAAGCCAATCAGGGCAGCAACTTCCTTCTGTGTTCGTCGCTGTTGGTTACGTAACTCTTTGAGTCGTTTACCGAATGCCCGGCGCTGTTCTTCGGTCTGCATAATCTCATCTATCACATCAGCCATAAAATGCTCCAAGTATAAGGTGAGTTCCAAAAACGACTTGCTTTACTATCGTAATACGAATATATAATATATCGCATATCGAAGCAAAATAAATCTTGACATATTTTGGGGGGATCTTTGTTATGGCACGCATCCCGGAAGCAGAATTACAGCACCTGAAAACGGCCGTCTCCTTAGTCGCCGTGGCGGAACAACAGGGACACAAGCTGATTAAACGCGGCAAAGATTACGTGCTGCTGTGCCCGTTCCATGAGGAAAAAACTCCGTCAATGGTCCTCAGCCCTGAAAAGAACCTCTATCACTGTTTTGGCTGTAACACCGGCGGTTCGGTGCTGGACTGGGTGATGAAAACCGAGCGCCTGAGCCTGCGGCGGGCGGCAGAGCACCTGCGCAGCACGCTGGGGAATAATCCTGCTGTAGCGCCGCTGGTTCAGCCAAATGAACCCACCGTACTGGCCGAAGACGAAGCCGGACGGCAGGCGCTGCTCAGCCGGGTGGTGGAGTTTTACCATCATACGCTGCTGAACGCCCCCGAAGCCGTGGCCTATCTGGAAAAACGCCGGTTACATCATCCCGAATTAGTCGCCGGTTTTAAGCCCGGCTTTGCCAACCGGACTCTGGCTTACCGGCTGCCGGAGAAACAACTGAAAGCCGGTGCCGCTATCCGGGCCCGGTTGCAAGCGGTGGGCCTGATGCGGGAGTCAGGCCATGAACACTTCAGCGGCTCGCTCGTGGTGCCGGTACTCGACAGCCACGGGCAGGTACAGGAAATCTACGGCCGGAAAATCACCCAGCGCCTGCGGGCGGGCACCCCAAAACATCTCTACCTGCCCGGCGAGCACCGCGGCGTGTGGAATGAAGCCGCCATGATAGCGTCCAAATCGCTTATCCTGTGTGAATCATTAATTGATGCCATGTCGTTCTGGGTGGTGGGATACCGTAACGTGACCGCCGCTTACGGCGTCAATGGCTTTACCCCCGACCACTGGCAGGCACTGCAACGGCATCAGGTCAGGCAGGTGCTGATTGCCTTCGATAATGACCACGCCGGTAATGAGGCGGCAGTGAAACTGGCCGCAGAACTGACCACCGCCGGCATTACTGTGTTCCGCGTAGTGTTCCCCGAGGGCATGGATGCCAACGGCTATCTGTGTCAGGTCGCCGAGCCCGAACCGGCATTCGGGTTATTGCTGGATGGCGCGGTGCCGATGTATGACCCGGCGCAGGAAACCGACACCGAAGCACCGGCCGAACCGGCAGCGCAGCCATCACTGGCAACGGAACCCCCTGTTGCTTTAGCCGCTGAGCGGGCGACAAGACCGCTATCTTTGCCAGGTGTAGTCTGGGAGAAAGGGCCAAACGGCGAAATTATCATCTCACTGGGCCCGCTGCGCTGGTGTGTTCGCGGGCTGGCTCAGGTCAGAGCCGGGGCAGCAGTCATGAAAGTCAATGCGCAGGTGATTGATACCGACAGCGGCGTGATGTTCGCCGACAGCGTGGACATGATGAACGCCCGCAGCCGGGGCGGGTATGCGCGACTGGCTGCCACCGAACTGGGACTGGCCGAAAGTGACCTGCGCCGGGCACTGGGACAGGTGTTGCTGGTACTGGAACAGTGTCAACAGGCCGGTGTCGGTGAGCAGACAGCCACTCAATCTCAACCTGAACTCAGTGAAGCCCAACGGGAAGCGGCGCTGGCGCTGCTGCAAGACCCGCAACTGAGTGAGCGAATCACCGCTGATTTAGCCGCCTGTGGCGTGGTGGGGGAAAGCACTAACCTGCTGGCCGGTTACTTAGCCGCCGTCAGTCGCAAGCTGGACCGTCCGCTGGCCGTGCTGATACAAAGCAGTTCGGCGGCAGGTAAAAGCAGCTTAATGGATGCGGTACTCAATCTGATACCGGAAGAGGAACGGCTGCAATACAGCGCCATGACCGGCCAGAGTCTGTTCTATCTGGGGGAAACCAATCTCCAGCATAAGATACTGGCGATAGCCGAAGAAGAAGGGGTACGGCAGGCCGCCTATGCGCTCAAGCTATTGCAAAGCGACGGCGAACTGACCATTGCCAGCACCGGTAAAGATGACGCCAGCGGTAATCTGGTCACCAAACAGTACTCGGTAAAAGGACCGGTGATGCTAATGCTCACCACCACCGCGATTGATGTCGATGAAGAGCTGTTAAACCGCTGTCTGGTGCTGACGGTAAACGAATCGCGGGAACAAACCGAAGCTATCCACGCCTTACAGCGCCATAAGCAGACGCTGGAAGGCTTACTAGCCGAGAATGAAAAGGCGTATATCACTGAACTGCATCAGAACGCTCAACGGCTGTTACGCCCGCTCAATGTGGTTAACCCTTATGCTTCACAGTTAACGTTCATGAGCGATAAAACCCGTACCCGGCGCGACCACATGAAATATCTCACCCTGATACAAAGTATCGCCCTGCTGCATCAGCACCAGCGCGAGGTGAAGACCGCGGAACACCGGGGCAAACGGCTTGAATATATCGAAGTCGCCAAAGAAGATATCCGCCTGGCGAACCGGCTGGCCCATGAGATATTAGGCCGCACACTGGATGAGATGCCGCCCCAGACCCGGAAACTGTTGCTGCTGATACAAGCCTGGGTAAAAGCCAGCGGGCAGCCGCGCCATGAGTGGCTGTTCACCCGCAAACTGTTGCGTGACGCCATCCAATGGGGCGATACCCAGCTAAAAATCCATCTGTCACGGCTGGTCGAAATGGAATACCTGCTGTTGCACCGTCGCGGACTGACGTTCGTCTATGAACTGCTGTTCGACGGTGAAGATAACGACACGGCGCACCTGTGCGGCCTGATAGCGCCCTAAAAGTCGGCGTATGATTCCATCCGGTCGGGGTTATCACTCAGACGGTCGCACGTCTGTCGGGTGCAGGTCGTGGGCTGGTCGGGCAGTATAAATCCACCCAAATGCAGGCTATACAAGGCCCCGGCGCTAAACCGGTCGGGGTAAAGGAAAAAGCACTGTTCCGGCAGGCAATAAAGAAAAACCGCATCGTATCGTAGTCAATGATTACCCCATAACAACAATCCATGTACCTTACAGGAAACCCCGTCATGACTCAGACCATCGCTTCTACACGCCCCGCTCATCTCACCACATTACGCCAGCAGCTTAAAGCCTATCTGGATTGCCTGACCGCCAGACACTACAGCGTCTGGACGCTGACCGGCTATCAGGAACGGCTGTTGCCGTTCGTTAACTGGTGTGAGGCCCGGGGGGTCATGTCCGCCCCGCAAGTCAGCCCGCCGTTACTGGAAAGTTATCAGTCCTGGCTGAGAGCCTATCGTAAAGCCGACGGCAACACGCTGGCCGTGAGCACACAGTCAAAACGGCTGAGTGACCTCAGAGTCTGGTTCCGCTGGCTGCGACAACGCCAATACATCCTGTATAACCCAGCCGAGGAACTGGTGTTGCCCCGAAGAGACAAACGCCTGCCTGCTCAGGTGCTAAGCGAGGACGAAACACAGACGGTATTACAGGCCATTGATATCAACAGGCCGACCGGCTTAAGAAACCGGGCCATCCTCGAAGTGCTGTGGAGCAGCGGTATCCGGCGGATGGAACTGTCCAATCTGCGGTTAAGCGACATCGACTTCGGGCGCGGCGTACTGCTGGTGAGACAGGGCAAAGGCCGTAAAGACCGGATGGTGCCCATCGGGGAACAGGCCCTGCACTGGTTACAACGCTACCTTGACAGCGTGCGGCCGCGACTGGCCCACCGCCATGACAGCGGCCACCTGTTTATCACCCTCAATGGCCGGCAGATGTCACGCGACAGACTCACCCAACTGACGGGCGCCAGTATTCGCCAAAAAGCGCAACTGGAGAAAGCCGGGGCCTGTCACCTGTTCCGACATTCAATGGCCACGCAAATGCTGGACAACGGGGCCGATACCCGACATATCCAGGCGATATTAGGGCATGCGAGTCTGGAAACCACGCAAATCTATACACGGGTGGCAATCGGTCACTTAAAGAAAGTGCATGAGCAGACGCACCCGGCAGAACGGAAGCCCGAACAGAAAACACCGTCAGACAACCCGCAGGCGGAGAGTGATAAGCCGGCCAACCCGAAGTTGGACTGAACGCCCTGTGTTGCCGGACAGTCTTTGATGTTAGCCGGTTCCCTGTGAGCGTGTGGGGTGCAGTGAAAGGCAGACTGCGCGCCTCCCTGCGCACAGACTGCCTGCCCACCTTCTGAGTGCCGGCGGTAAATGACGGCCGCCCGGCATTAAGCCTCGTCTTCCTCTGCAACTCTC
>NZ_JAJAFX010000105.1:0-5901 GCF_025384845.1 Photorhabdus temperata
ACAAAAGGCGGTATAGTTAACCCATACCGCCTTCAAATTATTCGTCAAAACAATTAAATCAGTTTCAAAGCGAACCAGTAGAAAATACCGGATAACCCAATTGAAACTGGCAGGGTCAGTATCCAGGCCAACATGATGTTCTTGATTGTTTTACCCTGAACACCACCACCATCAACCAACATCGTCCCCGCTACCGCAGAGGAAAGAACCTGTGTAGTCGAAACCGGCATCCCGGTATAACTCGCCACACCAATTGAAACAGCCGCAGTCATCTGAGCTGAAACACCCTGTGCGTAGGTCATACCTTTCTTACCAATCTTCTCGCCGATAGTCACCGCAACGCGTTGCCAGCCAACCATAGTTCCCAGAGATAGCGCCAGCGCCACCGCAATGATGATCCAGATAGGTGCATACTCAACAGTATGCAATAAGTCTTTACGCAGTTTATTCAGAAAACGGGCATCTTCAGCACTAGTTTCCGGCAGTTTAGCCACAGATTCCGCAGTATCGGCAATACACATCAACATGCGGCGCATATTGTTACGCTGTTCAGGATTCAGCCCACTATAGCTCTGAATGCCCTTCAATATGCTTTCTGTCTGATTAAGAACAACTACAGCGCGAGTGCTGTCACAATGGAATCGTCCTTCCGACTCATCTTCTGCAACAGCAACCAATGGCGTCAGTTCAATGGCATGAGATAACGCGGTACCATGCTGCTGATAATATTGTTGCAGGTGAGTAACCGCATCGTAAGTACGGGCAATGTCATAGCCATTCGCATTCATGTTTACGACAAATCCCGCCGGAGCTACACCGATCAGCACCAGCATAATTAAACCGATGCCTTTCTGACCGTCATTCGCCCCATGAGAGAAACTTACTCCTACCGCAGACAAAATCAGCGCAGTACGCGTCCAGAAAGGTGGCTTACGCTTACCATCTTTCTTTTCACGTTCAGCGGGTGTCAGATGAATACGTTTGCGTTTCTTAGTGCTACTCCAGTAACGGCGCAGCAGAAACACGATTGCCCCGGCGATGATCAATCCGATTATAGGAGAGAGGATCAACGACAGGAAAATCTGTATCATCTTCGGCACATTCAGCGCATCAACCACAGAAGAATTGGTCACAATGGCATTGGTCAAGCCGATACCAATAATGGAACCAATCAGGGTATGAGAACTGGATGCAGGTAAACCGAAATACCAGGTACCAAGGTTCCAGACAATGGCAGCCAGCAGCATGGAAAACACCATGGCAAGACCATGAGCAGAGCTGACATTGAGCAGAAGATCGGTAGGGAGTAAATGTACAATCGCGTAGGCGACACTTAATCCACCAAGAAGAACACCGAAAAAGTTAAATACCCCAGCCATGACGACTGCGAACTGTGCTCGCATAGCACGGGTATAAATAACTGTTGCTACCGCATTCGCGGTATCATGAAAGCCATTAATGGCTTCATAAAACAGCACAAACAGCAGTGCCAGTACTAACATTAGGCTGGTGTGAAAATCCAGGCCAGTAAAAAGATGTAGCATAAACGTTAAGCCAGTTAGTTGGACATGAACGCGGCGCATTATCAGTGACAAATGCTAGCGGGGAAAGTGAAATATGAACTTTTTTTGATTTCATGACAACCAGATAACAATAAGAAATGGGAATATTCCTTATATATCATAAAATTGCATATCTTTTAAAAAATTGACAATTTTAAGACAAAAAATAAGTTTACCTGACAAATTCAGGTCATACGGCGACTTTTTTCCGCAAAGTTATCAAAAATGCAACACTTTAAGGGAAGTTCCCGCTAAATTATTCGGTTATAAAGAGAGAAACAGTGGAAAGATTTGATGTCGTTATTGTTGGTGCCGGCGCAGCCGGTCTGTTTTGCGCAGCTCAAGCTGGGCAACGTGGTTTACGGGTGCTGGTTCTGGACAATGGTAAAAAAACCGGGCGTAAGATTTTGATGTCCGGCGGTGGGCGTTGTAACTTCACTAATATGTACACAGAACCATCAGCTTATCTTTCCGCTAATCCCCATTTCTGTAAATCTGCCCTGGCTCGCTATACACAGTGGGATTTTCTTGAGCTGGTCCAGCGCCATGGCATTGTTTACCACGAAAAAACCCTGGGACAGCTTTTTTGCGATGATTCAGCCCAGCAGATAGTTGATATGTTGTTAAAAGAGTGTGAGGCTGGTCAAGTCACTATCCGCCTGCGTAGCGAAGTTAGCCACGTAGAAAAAAAGGAGCTGGGTTTCGTTATCACCGTTAACGGGAAGGAAGTAAGTACACGCTCACTGGTCATCGCTTCCGGTGGGTTATCTATGCCGGGTCTTGGCGCAACCCCTTTTGGTTATCGGATTGCAGAACAGTTTGGCCTGAAAGTCTTGCCAACCCGCGCCGCTCTCGTGCCTTTTACTCTACATAAACCACTACTGGAGCAACTTCATGTGCTTTCCGGTGTGTCCGTTCCCGCCATTGTCACCGCTGAAAATGGCACGCTGTTCAAAGAAAATATCCTGTTTACCCATCGGGGACTTTCCGGTCCGGCAATTTTACAAATTTCCAGTTATTGGCAACCGGGAGAGTTTGTGAGTATTAACTTACTTCCAGATATTGATCTGGAAACGTTTCTGGAGACAGAACGGAGTGCTCACCCAAACCAAAGCGTAAAGAATACCTTGGCAAAATTATTGCCGAAGAGGCTGACAGAATGTCTGCAAACACTCGGCCAACTCCCGGATGTTTCTCTTAAGCAGTTGAACTCAGTTCAACAAAAACAATTGATGACAAACCTCCAGTCATGGCAAGTACAACCCAACGGTACTGAAGGCTATCGTACTGCTGAGGTTACTATGGGCGGCGTGGATACTCATCAGCTTTCATCCAAAACAATGGAGGCTAATCAGGTAAAAGGACTCTATTTTATCGGTGAAGTGGTAGACGTCACCGGCTGGCTTGGTGGCTATAATTTCCAGTGGGCATGGAGTTCTGCCTGGGCGTGTGCGCAAGCGTTGTGATATAGAGACAGAATATAAGCGACACACTAACAATAAAACTTCGACTAATTGCTCACTATTCTATAATTCACTCTGTGACAAATGGTGGAGTGACTTATCTTCATCAGGAAAAGAAAACTGGAGACGCTGGAAGATTTTCAACAAACATTCAGGAAACGGTATGAATTAGATGCAGTACTACAGCCGTAGAAATAAAAAAACGACTCTACCTCACCATCATGCCAAGAACTATGTTAACAGATGAAGGATGGAATACGTTATCTATCAACACATATAAACAAGGAAGCCCCAATCTTGCATTCACAAAACTGGGGGCTAGTGTCTTTCGCTTTATGTCGGGGAACCAAGCACAATGACAAGATGGGAGAAGAACCATCGACTAGCTACGCCTTGGAAGCTGGCTCATAACCTGAACCACTTTCCTATTTTCACCGAAAAAGCATTTATTATCGAGATAACGATCGCACATAAACTGGGTAGCAGTTGCGCAATAAAGCCAAGAATAGTTCCCTGGCTTACTGGGGAATGATGATGAGCCTCGCCACCCATACCCATAGCAATCTGCATGAAAGCGGAATTTGTCAGGTAAGCATAAACCAGGCCGCAAATCCCCGTAACCAGCAGAAAACTTATCAGCATGGCGACCACCGCCCCCACCATCTGAGGTAATCTTGTTCTGATTGAATTGATGGTGAGAGCGGTCAGGCAACCTGGAGCAAAACCCCAGCCCAATATATACCAAACTGCCATTAACCCTTTCAGCGCAGTGTTGTGCGCCATTTCCAGAATATCGGCACGCCATAATATAAGATTCAGGCATGCAGCCAGCACAGCCAGAAATACGGAAATAGCGAAGCTGTTGGGCAAACTCGATTCTTTATTCACTAAAACACCTTTAGACAGTCAAGGAGTCTTGCACCTTTTATCGAGTTAAGAAGAAAACTACCCAAAATGCCAGCAATGAGTGCAGCAGTGTATCCCTTAATAAGGAACAACAACGGCATTTCTATTGAGCCCCAATAATTCAGCCCCACGTTATGGTCCAATCCCCAGCAAAGTGTCTGGCAAACACTGAAAAACAGAGCGCTACTCACTGCGGTCATGATATAAGCTCCAGCGCTTCCAGGTATAAAACGGGCTGAGAGCAGATAGGTCAATCCCCCAACGGCGGCCCCCATGCCGATACCGCATAAACCAAGAGCCCATACCAAACGCCATACCAGCGGGCCATTGTCGGGAAATAAAATAAAACTCATTAAAAGAAATCCAGCTTCTGCGATAAAACCCAGAGAAATAAATAGCTTAATCGTGCGTATAGCACGTTTTTCTCCTTCTGCCACCACATATTGCGGATGTTGTTCATTCACAGTTTGATTAGACATTTTTTATCTCCTTAATGTGCGTTAAGTATCACAAAATACTGCGGAAAATAGTCTGATAGTGCTTTTTAAATCTGAATCCAAATTGTCTTTCTTAAAAACAGAGAAAATTGTATTTCCTTCATAACTTATCTTCTAATTTGTTTCAATCACTGGTTTTGCTTAATTATATGAACTATTACTGAATAAAGTCCGAATAATAGATCAAATGAATTATTTGAGAATACAAGCAAACCAACAGGTCAAAGAAAACAAACTATATATGATGTAATTACTATGGTATGAGGATGAAAACCTGTCAATGTAAAAGAAGAAATTAAGAAAATAGTCCAATATATGGACTTAATATTTTGATACTTTCTCCGGCCAGCCTGACAGAGCCCTTGCGTTATTATCATATTGATCTCCAGATATAAATAGCATGAATAAACACTGAACTTGAGTTGGCAAACAACACCACACATATTCTGTCTTGCCAACTTGACTGTCCCACTCAAAGAATTGGCTTTCAAATGATAAAAGATGTGATGCCATTTATTGCTAGAAGAAACAACAGATTTCATTTCTAAGCTCTTAATTCCAGGATATACTTAGCATCATAATTATTTCATCCTGGTTAATAACTTGCGATTTGATTATTTATCACTAAAATATAATGAATAATTCAGAGCATTTAATTTTATAATAAAAATATTCAAGTATAGGCATAATTTCAACTTTATGGATTTGACAATAGCCTGATATTTAGTTATGACTTTATTTAAGAAGCAACAAGATAATTATTCAATGAACTAATTGTTATCAAGACAGAATAATCACAACCACAATTTAACCAATAAAGCTCAATATTAAGATTTTATTACCCCATATCTATAGGGAGATATATAACTGCCATGAATAAATCCGATCAAGAATTTAATGTTAATGAAAGTACTGTAAAAGTAGATGGAAAGGATGTCAGGTTCTTCACAGCTAAACCTCCAGGCCTGACTAAGGATAATGCCAAGAGTAATACTGTGGTGTTGGTGCATGGTACAAGCGGAAATACAACGCTGCATTTCAGTCATCTATTTCCACTACTTGCCACAAAACACGCCGTTATATCACTGGATTTTTCTCAACCAGTGAAAGCGGGAGAAATTCTGACTCCTGAACATCTTGGAAAACAGGTCGAAGCCGTTATTGAAACAGCGGCTCCAGGGGAATCTGTCACACTGATAGGTTATTCTCTGGGCTCCGTCGTTGCCGCTTCTGTCGCCGCTAAACGTCCGGATCTGGTTCGGAATTTGGTGCTGCTCGCAGGATGGCTGAAAACAGATTTACAGATGGAAAGACTTGTTGCTGTCTGGCGTCATTTATATGAGACCAACTCACCGGTTATTACCGAATTTGTTATGTATTGTGCTGGTGGTGTCCCTGGTCATGTGGATATGTATCCAGACCCACCGCCAACCGGATTTGAAAATATCAATCCGGGGGAATTCGATATATTGC
>NZ_JAJAFX010000106.1:0-5806 GCF_025384845.1 Photorhabdus temperata
TTTTGCACCATTTCCAGTAGTGCGACCCGTTTATGCGTCAGAATTTCATCGTCGGGGATTACCGTCACATCTACCAGCGGGAAGGGACCGGAATAGATTTCCTTCGCCAGAGCCGGATCATCAAAGCAGTCGAGCCAATTGGTACTCCAGGGATACGGCTGTATTTTCCCGTGATAAAACAACACCGGAATGACCAGCGGCAATTTTTCATGTCCCTGCTCCAAATGCCGTTGCATGGCTGAAATACCGTAGCGCATGAGCCGGAATCCCATCATCTTGTCCGGGGAACTCTGGTGTTCGATCACGCAATACACGTAACCGTCACCCTGCGCCGTTTTCAATGAATACAAAATGTCGGAATAATGCGCCCGCAGATTGTCTTCAATAAACGACCCTGATTCCAACCGCAGTGTATCCAGATCACAAACTGCCCGTAATGTCGCAGGCAAATGTATCTCCAAAAAGTCTCTGGCAGTATCGATATGACTTAAAAACTGTTTAAAAACAGCGTCATGCGGCGTTGGTGTATTTTTTCTCTTCATCGGTGAATGGTAGCACATTTTCTTTTATATTGAAGGAATATTAAGCAAGAAACCGAGCGAACTGAGATGTCTTGAGTTTTCTTTGACAAAAACATTGATCGTATCTCAGATACTTTAATTTCCTTCTTAAGCAAAGTTCAGGTTTATTATTTATTGGAAATCAGCACGAATTCTGGTCTCAAGAAAAGTGTTATGTTGAAGAACTTGCATTCCTGATGTCTGAGCCAAGGAAAAAAACCTCTTTTATTGGTGTGATGCCGGAATTAAATACAGAAGGAGCATCATCTTTTTTTGGGCTAACAAAGCGTAATATTGGATGGTCATTATCACTATGAATAACAATAGAATTCACCGTTGCAACGGCTGCGTTTACTGCGACATATAAGGCTTTCCCATATTCAGTGGTGTTAACTATGTTACGATCCAATTTAATAACTAAATATTCAGCATCTTTATCAATCTTACGATTGATGAGTTCAGCCCCGCTTAATGTTTCTATTTTCATAGATTTCTTTACCTTAGCGGACGAGTGCATTTTAGTTGTCATGGTATACCTTTTCATAACAGCATATGGATATATTCAATATATAAGATATATAACCACTAGCCACCATAGCGTCAGCAATAAATATCATTGTTACATCGTAACCCTTATATACCAACAAGCTTTCCACTCAAAGAAGGGACGCTCATCGCCGTAATAAGAAAGGAATTCAAGTATGACAGAAAAAGCTCCACCTTCTGGGAGCTTAATTACTCAATTAAAACAGATAGCTAAATCAGTCAGTTTTTTTATTAAAAATAACTTCATCGAAATCATTATTACGAGTCAACCACAGAGAAAGCGCTTTCAACGAATCGGGGGTGAATTCGTCGCAACGAGCGGTGATTTCTTCCGGTGTCAGCCAGCACACATCGTCAATTTCCGCTTCCTGTAAAGCAAATGGGCCATGACTGATGCAACTGAATAATGCGCCATAGATACGGCAATTCTCTTCCTTATAATAAAAACTACCATGCTCGGCAAAAGGAACGCCTGCAATACCCAATTCTTCTTCTGCTTCGCGCCGGGCTGCATCCAACATATTTTCACCCGCCAGCGCAACTCCACCTGCGGTCGCATCCAATTTTCCCGGATAAAAATCTTTAGTTTCTGTACGATGCTGAACCAGAATTTTTCCCATACCATTATGAACTACGATATAAGTGGCACGGTGCCGTAAACACTGGGCGCGCATCTGCCGACGTGTAGCCTGAGCAATGACTTCATTGTTTTCATTGACAATATCAATCCACTCAACACCCTCTGTATTCTCTTGTTCCATCTTCAAAAAACCTTTTTTATTAGCAAGAAATTGCAAGTCTATAGAATGGTTAACCTATTCAAAATAACCAAATTGATAGAAGCTCTACGAAGTTATTCGTTTCGGACGCTTCATGCAACCCTTTAACTTAATCCGAAATAGAACACCTGATGAACCGCAATGCGATAAGATTTTTACCCGCAGTGATAACAGGGTTGACTACCTGCATCTTATCAACCTCAAAAACCAGAAAAGAGGGGCTAATCCATTTATGCCCCTCATTATGCCAGCATTATTTTACAGTGATCTATCATTTGGCTATTAATATCAATTCACCCATCGGGTACTCAACCCACTCATCTTTTCCGTTAATTATAGTCACCTTCGGTATATTCATACGGATCCGTTTTAATCTCAGTACCTTATATGGCTTAATTCTTGTGTAAAACCGGATATTAATATTACTGACAAGCATTTTCTCATATTTATCACATCCAATCCTCTCCAATCAGTAAAAAATTATCCGTATAGCGTTTTAAAGCCAAATTACCCCATTTATTTTGTCTAGTATAAATAAGCGATTGTGCTAACTGGTCATCCATATGTAAAAACAGGGTATTACGTTGCCGAATATCAGCAACAACATCCGATCTTTCCTCCATTGTTCTTTCAAATAATCGCTCCTTATCCCGATAAAAATGATATTTCCTCGGTTCAACCAACTCTGCAATTCGATCACCGATGTAATGAATATATTTAAACATGCGGTGATCAGGCAAACTCAAGGCATCTTTTAACTTCGGGTTGTCATTACGTGGAAACCATTTAGCTCTATCTGCTTCACTTATATGTTTAAAAAATTCTTTCTGAATCTCTAATGCCTCCTTCATCTTATCTTCCGTTTCATGATTCAGTGACGGGATTAAATACAATTTTACATCGACAGGTAATATATCACTCAGCTGTATAAAGTTATTTGAATCACTCTTTTTTAAAGATTCAATAATCAGATTAGCTTTATAAAAGTGAACTATTTTTCCATGATGCAAGAAAACCTCATCACCTTTTGTCAAGCCTAACAATTCAATGGTGCTGAATAAATAGCCCAGCGGCCCCCAATAATCATAAAGCCAGTTATCCAGATCTTTTTCCGGCGGAGCTGAAGGAACCAAGTCATTTTCATTTAGATGACGGTAATGTGTAATATCTTCCAGTTCTTTTACCGCACTACGGGTTAATGTCCGTGGCATCCCATAACTATACAAACAAGGATGATATTTTTTCAGTTGTGCGCTGTGCAATAATCCCAGAGCGCCACCTAAACTATGCCCACAGACAAATAAGTTTCTGTTTTTAGCCAAATCAATAATTTTATCAAACATACTCTTATCAGAACCGGGAACTTTTAATTTGCCAATAAGATTAAAGGCTTCCCAAAACCCTCTATGGACTTTACCATTCTCGACAAAACCACTACATACGCCGCCTTGACCACAGCCCAGTTTTAATGGCTGGTACATAATATCAGTGAAAGCATTATCTATACTGGCCGTTCCCCGCCAACTGACAATAATATCTTGTTGATTAGACGCATAAAATAACTCGGTGTCTCCTAATGGGTTTTCACTCGCTTTTGAGTCAATAAATACAACATCAGTATAACGCTCACGAAATGGCACATCATAAACAATTGGAGAACGCGCTATTTTTTCTATTTTATTGGGTAATTGGGATATATCCAGCATCTGTCGGTTAAAAAAATGGGTAATAGAACCTGCCGCATCAACATTATTATTAGAATATGACAGCACTCCCATTAACGCCAGGTTATAAGCATTCACCAAGGAGTAATCAAGCTGATGATGCAACAATAATACCCAAGCCCGAAATGGGCACACTTCCAGAACATACCGGCAGTTTATTGCGGGAATTCCAAAGCCTTTCGGTACCGGATCTGGGAAATGATAGTGTGGCGGTTTATCCTCTTCCCATTTATCAATCACAGGTAATCCATCACTTATCTGACCGATGGTCACATAACGATATTGATGACCTTCTGCTTTGGTTTTCGATTTGACTACCGATGTATTGACATCACGTTTTTCTCGTAATGGGCGCTGTTCCATTTCATCGGCCAATGGTTGAGCGCTGATATACAAGGTTACTGGATCCGGCGACAAACTTTCTTCCCTAAGCAATCCTTGATCATTAGTTACTCCTTTACGTTCATCACGTGGCTCCCCCTGGCTTATCAGGCGATAAGGTATATTAACTAATGGATTACCTTGTTCATCAACAAGTTGGAACTCCACCCAATGTTCCATAATTTTTTGACCATCAATAGAGTCTCGTGGGCATAATTCGCTCATAATTATTATTTTCCTTTTTTTATGCTGAGAAAGTAATACAACGCTTATTATCAGTTCGATACACTAATAATAGTGGGAGAGAAAATTCATTCTCTCAAGTGTAATATCATAATAAAATTCAATAAATGCCAAATGAATATAATTATAAAAAACCACAGGACAAAAAATGAGAAAACAGGAAAAACCCAATTTATTTAATTACTTTGCTTAATAAACATTAAACCTACAAAATAAAAACCCAAGCATTAACTCACTTAACAAAAATTTATTTCCACAATAAGAAAAAAACAACATGTTGAATAACATGTAAAAACATTTATCACTCTAACTGCCATAATGAATCGTTAAATTTTATTTAAATGAACCAAATAATAAAAACATTCCATTTACTTAAAATAAAAACAACAATAAAAACTTAATGGTAATATACTAAAAACTTATTATTGATATAAATATCATATCAATTATTTAGAATATATTCCCATTTAAACATTATTCAAAAAATAAAAAAATATGCAATTTATTGGTTCTCTCAGTACCTGGCCTATTCACTCAATCTACGAGGATTTGGGGAAAGCATAGCCTAACGCGGTGATAAGGTTGACCACACCACCTTATCCCGCCCCGGTTCTTCATAAACGACGGTATTATTTCATTAACACAGAAAAATCAATTTTTCTGATTAATTTTTACAATATCATCGTCTGTTTTTGATAGACGATCCTGTGCTTCAACCACATAATTTGGACAATATTTTAGTCGTACTCAATTATTTTTATGAGAGTTATTGATGTCCAAATTAGAGAAATTATGTGCAGATTTTGCCGCTCAGACTAACATGATGTTGAATCTTTCTATGGGCGCAGCGCAATTGAATATTGGTGATTATGGCCCCTGGTGGATAGAGGTGGACTCAACGGGATCTATGCTTACTTTCCATCATACAGTCACTTCATTTGTTGAGAATGATGCGGAATTTTGGCTCTCATTAAACAGTAATATCAATATACTTGGAGGAGCATGGCTCGCATTACATCAGCCAACGCGAACTATTCGTCTCTGCTTGCTTCAGGATATAACACGAATCGATTCTATTGATTTGATCAATATTTTGGGAAATCTGCAAAAAATAAGAGCTGAACTGCCTTTTCCCGAAATTAAACACACCACGTCAGCATCAACCCACGATATTTTAGTTTGATATGTTTTTTTAGAGAGTAAATTCAAAGAGCACACAGAAGAAAAAACAATAAAATAATGGAGAGAAAGTATGTCGAATCTTTCAATACAGAGCGCCAACACCAGGATTGATATTAATCATAATGAGTTGTCTCAAGCGACTTCAACAGATAAAACTTGTCACTGTTGCGAACCGTTGCTAAATAATACCATTGATAATCCACTTACCGCACCAACCTCTGTGATCACACAATGGAATGAAAAATCCGTCGTAACCAACAAACAAATTGAAGCTAACATTTCCCGTTTAGCCAGCGAAAGTACTGCCGCCCATAAAACGGTTGATTCTCTCTTATCTAACTTGGTAAAACTTTTCGTTCGGGTGGAGGGTAATGAGTTAACCGCAATCACT
>NZ_JAJAFX010000107.1:0-5561 GCF_025384845.1 Photorhabdus temperata
CTTTCATTTACACGCAGGCCCGACTCAGTGACACTAACTGTCAGTTCTCCAAGCGTGGGGTGTATCAGTGTGCCGCTAACACCCTCTTCACACGCTGCAACCAAATTATTACGCTGAGTTATAACATCCGGCGCTGAATAAACTTTGCTATCTTGAATGATGAAACCGCGAAGAGTAATTTTTCGACTACTGCGCCCTAAGTCTTCAATCCAGGCTGTATCACGGTACGGATATTCATGTACAGCCTGACGCCTACCGAAAACGCTTTCACCCGATACTATGGCAAATGGCACACCGCGGAATGAAGCCGGGTGTAAATGTTCTGACCATTTCCACTCTTGATCTTTACCCAAAAATGATGAAATGGCGTCTTTGATAAATGGCATATCACCACCTTGTGGTTATTTCCAGATGTAAAAAAACCGCAATTAAGCGGCTAGGATTGGTAGGATAAAACTTAGATTTACTTATTCCGATGAGTTTTCAGCGTGCACTTGTTCGGCGCTAATCATGCCCTTGCATAATGAATGAAACTCTTTGGTACTGATACCAGCTTGTTTCGCCATTGATTTTATCAAGTCTCTGGAAAACGGCGCGTGGTGTTTATCGACAGTGACTAGCCATTTTCCACCCTCAGTTTTCTTGATCCATTGTTCATGAGAAGTCCCCTTCTTGGGTTTCATCTCAAAACCAAGAGCAGTAAGTCCTTTAATGACTTCGGCGTATTTCAACGGCGTTAATTTCTTAAAAAACATAGCGCTACCATACATCAAGCAGGTTCGCACTGTTCATTAAAAACTTTAGCCATGCCACTGTCTTTTCTGTTCATGAAAATTCGAAAGGCAATTCGCCAATATTTAAACCACATAGATAGCGGTGCTTTTCGGCTTAACATTTGTTTGGAGTACTGAGGTTCTGATTTCACCTCACTGAGGTAATCTTCAATCTGGGCTTCGAGTTTATTTACTGCTTCATCTATATTGTCACCCTGCGCAGCCAAAGAAAGATCCAAACAGGCAGCTATATACATCCCATCTTGACGATAAGCCATGCAACGTAATCTCATTTCTCTTCTCCTCTGTATCGGGCAACTAGATCTATACAGACCGTATATAAGTAAGTGTAATACGTTTAGCATTAACTAAGCAAATCCATTTCCCAGAAAAGCAAGCTCGAAATTAGACGAAAAGTGAGGAACGAAAAACGAAGAAGATGTAACCTCATTATAAATAAACACTTTAAGTACAATGCTTATTATGATGAAGCCAAGTTGTAAAAAACATTATACATCATAGTGTTACAGCCAAAGCCAAGGCTGGCTTACAAAAAAACCGCAATTAAGTGGCGTAATAATGTTAACCATTGATCATTAATTGTGCTTCATTCAAAGTAATGAATAATTTATTAACGGAGTGAAACCGATGAAATATTTAAAAAGTTTTGCGGCATTAGTATTATCAATACCTATGATGGCGTTTTCTGCATCTCCTATTGTTTGTGAAAATGAATCCCCAGGTAACACCATTACATCTATCTGGCCTTCAATTTATTTATCAGACCCGAATACTCTTTGCTTTGATGTCAAAGGGTGGCCAGAATTTTCCGGTACAAATTGCGTTAAAAACGGTAAAAACGCGAAATGGACTGGCCTTGTCATTGTTTGGGAAGATGGGGAACCACAAGGTCGGGATTCAACCCATTTCCGTGTAGTTAATCCCGTAGTCACAGATGAACAAATACAATATCGCATAGAGTGGTCTCGTGGGGGCGAGTGGCGCACTATGCAGAACGTAGCCATCAACCGACTTACTGGTGACGCCGTGAGCTACTTTGTCAATGAGCATGGTGGAGAAAGCTACCAGTGCAGGGTTGCGAAAAAAGCAATTTAATCAAACAGGCATGGATTTTATTTATCTTCAGCAACCAATAAACCTAACTCTTGAAATAATCAACCGACTAGATCGTTTAGAGAAGCTGATAGAGTCCCAAAAATAACAGATAAAATAACCCTGCTACGATGGCGGGGCTAGCTATATCAATAAAGATGGAATTCGCAAATTTTTTTAAACTCCTTTGCCTGTTCCTCTGTCAAATGAGTCTTTATGTCAGCAACCATTGATGCCACCTTGCGTTCCGCAGAATTTCCATCCCCTCCCTTGCACTCCACCTCATCAATGTACGATAAGCACAAAGCACAAAAATCAACCACCTGTTGTTTCCGAATGTTGGAATCCTCATCTACAAAATCACAGTGATGATAGTTTTCAGCTCTCTTCAAATATTCTGAATTTATCACGAGTGTACGCGCAAGGGCCTTAGCCGAACTAGTAGCTCGAATATCACTACCACAATGTTTACATTTGATAGCATCTTTATTAATGAACTCAGCACAATAAGAGCACTTTACATCATCTGATGATCTACCGAATAAAATCATCATTAATCCACAGAATGTAACAAACGCGCCGAAAAAAACGTGATTATGTTTGGTGGCAATAGTTCCAATATCCTGAGTGTAATCACGACCATATGGCAATATTGTGGTATCAATATTAAAAGCTATAAGAAGCCATATCAAACCAAGAATCAACAGAAAATAGCCAAACCCTTTCATTGCTAACCTCTTTATTTAATTAAACTGACTAAGCATTAATCAAGTTCATCATAAATTCAAGGATATTGCATAGAGGTTGTTACTCTACCCCCAGTTTTTGCATTAAATTGCTGCCGTTCTCCAGTCTTGTTGCTGACAATCGTGATTTCTACCTGGAGTTTGTTTTCACCAATCGCTGATTGAATGGCGTCGGATATATTCTGAGCAATCTCGCTATTATCTGCTTGATTTGCAAAGATAGATGATGGCCTTTTATCCGATTCAGGCGGTACGGGTTGATTCACCATGCGTTGTTGACCTAGATAATATTTGTCACGCAAACCCTGCCATTTTGGGTCAAAGATAGCGGCAGTTATTGCGTCTGTGATCTCTTTTTGACTAAACGGCTGTTGACCATGATTTTCTTGTTTAATCATGGCTACCATTAGATTTTCAAGTACTTTCGGGTCGTGCATATCTAGCTGTTGATTGGGAAGAAAACCTGTCTCGTTTGACACGAAATTAATATATTCCTGAGTATTATTTCTATCTACACCTCCGGCCGGTGCATAAGTACTGATTGTGTTATCAACAGTGTTCTTCCCTCTGTCGCCGTAAAGCATTAGTTGACGAGCTAATGCAGAGAGGCCATCATGATTATTACCAAACTTAACAAATGTTCCATTTTTCCCTTGTACATATCCTATTCCATTAGGTGCGTCGCGTACATTTCCCGGATTTTTAATTCTCAAGCCAAACGAATCTTTTTTAATCTTGGGCTTGTTTTTAAGTTTAGGATATTGAATACCAAGAGTAGGAATATTTGGAGCTTTGTAGCCTTCACGTTTACGTTTTTCAGCTTCCCATGCCGCACCATAGCGATCATTGATTTTTTTCTCTAAGTCATCGTTTGTAGAACCCCAACTCAAAAGAAAATCTTCGTAATAAGACAAGCTTTTTCTGAAAACCTTATCTCTTAATGCCTGTTTGCGCAGGTCCTCTTTTTTGTTTCCGTGGTAAATTTCATTATTAATATTATTTTTATGATTTAATTTATCTTTGTATGCTTTTTCTTTATCTTCATAAGAAAATCCCCCATCTGATACAAAGCGCCCAATGGCAGCGAAATCATCAATTTTTCTTTTAACTATTCTACCAGCAAGATCACCGATAATATCAGTCTCTGATAATGCTAATTTAGCAAAAACAATGCTTAACCGTGTTTTTGTGCCCTCATACCACGAATTTAGATTATTATACCTGTCGTTGAATTCGTTTAATTTATCATTATCAGCTTGTGATCTGGTGTGACCCTGCCAATCTGAACCGGCCAGCAGTTTTTGATATTTTTCAGGTCCTTTACGTGCCAACGCTAATCCGTGTTCATCTAAGCCAATTTTTTCAGCAATGGTATTTTGAACATCGGACGGGTATTTCTGCATAGCCTTAACGACTTCTGGAAAAGTCTTGTATGCATCAATCGTTCCGTGCTCATTTTCATAGAGAGGAACCCCCATACTGGTTAATTGCGCTCTGGCTTCGTCCCGTCTTCCTTGTAAAGGATGATTTAAAATTCCATAAAAGCTTTCCACTGATTTTTTAGCGTCATCAGCATTAACACCAATTTGTATCAACGCACCTTGCAAGCGTGTGAAATCCGGAACACTCATTGCTGAGTTTTTAGCGGACACATCCAATTCATAGGCTTCCTTTCCCATATTTACTAAGTTTTCAAATGCTTTTGATGCTCCATAAGCCGCTACCCCAACCCCGCCCAATTTTGTTGCTATTCCACCATATTTTGTCGCCAGTTCACCGAAATTCTTAAGCGGGGGCACCATGTCGCCCAGGTATTGCACATTATCTTTGGCATAACGTGACATGTTGCGCAACTTTATGCCAAGGGTATCTACTCCTTCTGTGGATTTAGAACCGCCAAATTTCAACCATTCTTGAGTTTTTGCCAAATTGGGATTGAGTCCATTCAACTTTGCATTAATTTCATCGATAACTTTCGTGACATTTTCGTCAGCATTTAACTCAAAATCGAAAGCGTTAGCCATTGGTTCGTTCCTTACTTATCCGGTTAGCTTGTTCAACCCACCATTCAAGCCGTGATCGGGTTAAGAGCCACGTATCACGCGGCCCCCACTTGTAATAAAATGTGACATCAGCGGCTAATTGCTGCCAGATTTGGAGTTCTCCGAGTCCAAAAAACTTTCAATAAACTCCTGACACTGATGGAAGTCACTGATTGCCATTTTTTTCAGTACAGATTCGGGAATTTCTGAAACCAGAGAAATTAATAACCGAGTTGCCGCTAGCGGATTTGCTTTTTTGCTCGCCTCATAAAACTGTTCAACCTGGATCAATACGGGTTCTTTCAAATCAATCTGCTCGTAGCGGACTTTGCCGTCATTGCTCTCAATCGGCGTGCTTAATACGATAGTTTTAGTTTTTTCTAACATGTTGATTCTCCAAATTAATTTTCAGTAACCGAAGTGCCTTCCCAGCGTACTTCAAAAGTCGCATCTTCGCTTGCTACTTCCTGCGTGTTAACCGTCCACATGCCTTCACCAATGATCGTCTTACCGTTTGCCAGTTCAGCAACGATAGTGACATTCGTCTGGTCATTGAAATCAGCAACGGTTGTCCCGCCACTGTCACGCACTTTGCATGAGATGAAGCCCGCTTGCGGCTTCTCTTTATAGCCGTGTACGTAGTCCATACCCGTGAGGGTTTCGCGGGTGACCGTTGAAGGGCTCCAGGTGAAATCCCCCGCGACCATTATTCGGATGCCATCGACGGTGACATAAGCGGTACCCGCCAGCCTGTTTGATGTATTACCCATGTTTACCTCTTAAGCTGCCGGTTGTAAGCGGAACTGATTAAGTAGCGCGAAAACACGCAACTGATTGATGAGTGTGCCGGTCCACAGAACATCGATTCTGTTCGGATTTTGCGGATT
>NZ_JAJAFX010000108.1:0-5530 GCF_025384845.1 Photorhabdus temperata
GCATGTCGTGCTTATAGCGGCTCGATCAATACCGGCGGTGGCACATGGACTACTAAAGAGTTTATTGTATGGCTTAAGCAAAACGGGGCCTTTGATGTTCCATACTGGATGTGCAAAGGCTCATGGTCATATGCCGACAATCGCATAATCAACGATACGGGTTGCGGCAATATCTGTCTTGCGGGGGCTGTGGTTGAAGTCATGGGCGTAGAATCTGCAATGACTATCCGTGTTACAACACCGACAACAACAAGCGGAAACGGTATCGCAAGCGTACAATTCACTTATATTAATCATGGTGAAGGGTACTATCCGGGCTGGCGTAGGGACTATAACACCGCAAATAAACCTACTGTTGAGGATGTGGGGGCATGTCGTGCTTATAGCGGCTCGATCAATACCGGCGGTGGCACATGGACTACTCAAGAGTTTATCGTATGGCTTAAGCAAAACGGAGCCTTTGATGTTCCATACTGGATGTGTAAAGGCTCATGGTCATATGCCGACAATCGCATAATCAACGATACAGGCTGCGGCAATATCTGTCTTGCGGGGGCTGTGGTTGAAGTTATGGGCGTAGAATCTGCAATGACTATCCGTGTTACAACGCCAACAACTACTGTAAATGATGGTATCTCGAATGCACAATTTACTTATATTAATCATGGTGAAGGGTACTATCCGGGTTGGCGTAGGGACTATAACATTGCAAACAAACCTACTGCCGGGGATGTGGGGGCATATACTAAAACCGAATGCGATAGTCGTTATTCCTTGAAAAGTGGCGTTGGGGTAATCAATTTACGGCTTGGAAGCTGGGCAAATGAAGGGGGATGGACAGACGAGACAAAAGATTGGTCAGCACCCGCTGGGCATGTCCTTGTTGGCTTGGGTACAATCATGTGGAGTTCAGGAAGACAACACCTTGCTAATGTGCATTACCGACCTATACAGGCATACATAAACGGTATTTGGGTAACAATCTCTGCAACTTAGGATGACATTATGAAAACCTCAATTTTTACACCTTATATTCCGAAAGATGGTGTATCTTGTATTCAATACTTGACAGATGATGAAGGCAATGATTGGTATCAAATTCAGGAAAAATTTTTAGAAGAAACCATCAAATTCACGTTTGATAAAAATGGAGTTATAACTTCGATGTCAAAGGATGTATCCAGCCTATTCCCTATTTATTTATCCGTTGCTGAACTTACGTCAGAAGCAGTGCCAACTGAAATAAATATTACAGGGGGATGGGTTTTTGACGGTAAGAAAATCATCCCGCGCATTTACACGTTGGAAGAGCAACGACAACAAATAGAGAACCAAAAATCAGAGAAGATGATTGCCGCAAACGTAATTATTCAGCCTTTGCAAGATGCCATTGATTTAGGGATAGCCACCAACGAGGAAAAAAAATTATTACTTGCATGGAAAAGGTATAGAGTGTTACTGAGTCGCATTGATACCTCATTAGTATCAGAAATTAACTGGCCTGAAAAACCAGCGTGAGATAATAACGGCCTGTTCTCCAGGCCGTAAATCTAAAGATTTAGGATTTATAAACTGAACTATAAATATTTATCGTTTCTGAGACCATTTTTCTCACATCAAATTCTTTAATCGCTTTTTCTCTAGCCTTTTCAGACAGCCTTTCTAACTCTTGAGATGATAAACCAGCAATCAGTTTTAAAATTTCATATACTGATGCTTCATTTCCTGCTTTTGTGATCCAACCATTAATACCATGATCAATGTTTTCTGGTAATCCCCCGAAATCACTGACAATAATAGGCAGACTACAAGCCATCATCTCTCTGCAAGCAAAACTGATAGTTTCACAATTGGTAGATAAAACAAATCCTACAGAAGCATTCTTCATGTAATTAATGATCCTTTTGTCATCATTGATATAACCAGTGAATTCAATATCAACATGAGAGAAAGGAACACCTACCAACTTATCGATATCTTTTTGGTAAGGAATACGCCCAATGATTTTTATACGAAATTTATTAGACAATGCTTTATCTTTTGCCAAGCATCTTATCAATAAATACCAACCCTTGTGTCCAGCGGTCCCAGCAGAAGAGATAAGCGTTATCTTTCCTTTTTCTTTAATTATACGTTCAATCTTCCATTTGTCAGTATTAACACCATTTTTTATGGTAATAGCTTGTTTGTCAGAGACAAAAGATAAGCATTGGTTTCTGGTGGCGTCACTAACGAAGATGATTTTTTCATTGAATTTTTTCAGCCTGACTCTGGATAACCAGGACACAAAATAATGATTATGTTTTGTATAGATTATCTTACTTTTCACGCCAAAAAGAACCTTTGCTAGGATAGCGATCTTATTATCAGAAGTCCCATTAGTATGAATAACGTCAATTTTTTGTTTTTTTGCAATACGTGACAAGGTCTTACAGGTTGTTACGAGTTGTTTAACTTTATTGAGTTTGCAGAAAAAATAAAGTGGAACAACATTGTTGAATCCAGAGCTGATAAGTTCTTTGTACAATCTACTTTCTGGTGGGCAAGCAACAAATAGTTTCCCTTTGTTATAATCAAAATACTTAACTATACTCATTATGTACGTGGTATGACCACCACCATTTCCTGTATGAAAATTTGTAATCAAAATATTCATGATTCTTGCTTACTCTTACCTTTAATTATCTGTTAAGTTTATGAGCTATGTCTCATGATCTTGTTACTAAAATTCTTATTTCCCTCTGTTACGTAGTCAGTACCTACAGCAGGAAGCCTATTTCCCTGCTACATTATTGCACTCTACTTTATCTTTAATTCAACGTAGCCAGGGTTTTAAATATCCAACAGGCTATTTCTTTGCAGTAAAGCCTCTTGGAATATTATCAGACTCAAGATGCTGTTTGATCAACTGCTGAAAATCTGGGACATATGAATCAATAAACTTCTTGTTTACTGCACCATGTAATTTTAGCATGTTTTGCGTAATCGATAGTTAGGTTACGAAAGGGTATTTAGAGCTTACCTGTTTACAATACTCTGCTCTACCGAGATATCAGCTCATTATAAATTACGTAATGTAAAAGTATATGATAATCCCTAGGGACGATTTTAGCTAGATAAAATTGAATCTTGGCTTCTCCTATTTTTTGCAATTTATATTTTTATGGAGTTCTTTTTATTGGTCTCGGCATAATCACTCTTATGTGTGTCCCTGTCAGGCTGACATATAGCCCGCTGGACTTTAATTCTATTATTCCCTGTTTTACACAAACAAGTAAGAAACTGATGAGTTTATAATTGCTATCCCTGAGAATTACTATCTATTTCTCTGATCTTCATCCTGTTAGTATTAAAATTAAATAGAGTAGTTAACCGATAAAAAGTGCTGTCTATGCTCCTACTGTAAAATGGGGTAAACATCTTAAAATCCGGTTTGATTGAGAATACACACTCAGATGGTGTAATCTACAACCAATCGGCAGAATACTGAACCTGTAAAGTTAAAGTGATCTGCTTCAGTGAATTACGAAATGGCAGCATAAAGCACAATAGGTAGGAATAATCTCGGAAAAGGCAGATAAAATAGGATGTTTTATTTTGTCATTGGGCTGCATAAGCAGCCCTTACTGTCATCATTCTGGCATCTTGGGCCATTCGATATCAGGCGCCAGTGAAGTATCAACACGGCTCAGTAATACCAGATACGTTTTCCAGTTCAACAGTTGCACTTTTTCTTCTTCTGAGGCCAGTCCAGTATCGACAGCATATTGTAATAAAGTAGCGGCCTCATTAGCTTGTTGGCAAAGTGTGGTTCGTTGCTGTTCAGCTTGTTCAATTTGACTGGCTTTTAGAGCGTCTTTGTCAGTGATCCACTCTTTACCGGTCCACTTGTCGAAATGAGTTGCGGGTTGTTTGAAGGTCAGGGTTTCTGGTAATTCACCCAGCTCAGTAACTTCTTGTTGTGCGAGGGTTTGCGTGTTGTAAACAATTTTTCCGCGATAGTCTGGAACGGTTTCCCAACACTTTCCATCCACACTACGACAAACAGCCAAATCATCAGACTTCGGCAGCTCCGGCGCATTGGGATAAGCACCCGCTGATAGACTAACGCCGAGCATCAGATATTCAATATCAGTAATTGTAAATTCCCTTGTTGATTGATTTGTGTGATAAACCTTTATCCAGCCTGCTTTCTTAGCTAATCCGTCTTTATCCAATACGGCTACTTCGGGTTCTAAAGAGTATTTTTGTTCTGTCATTATGCTGCTCTCACTATGTAGTTAAAAGCGATGTTACGGGGGCGGGTTTCATTTCCACCGGTCGGTGATGTCGTGCTGTCGATATACAGGAAACTATTATTATCAGTATCTGTAGCATTTGAGCCGACATTGTTGTTATACCCAGCTGGAGTTGCCTCCTTATTGCTAGCCCCGTGGAGACTGTTTACATTTTCGATATAATACCGGTCACGATAGCCGTGTTCATGACTTGCCAATAAATCGTTTTCTGCCGATAACAGTTTGCGACCCGGATTGACACCACGTCCTCCATCCCAACCACGAATAAACTCACCACGCAAATCAGGCAGTGCTCCTGATGGGTAAGCTGCCGCTAATTTAGGGTATATGGATTTATTAAATGCTTGACCGTTGCACGCAAGGTAACCTGATGGGGGATTTGGTTGCGGCCACGGGATGGGTGAACCAACTGGATAGATATCATCTTCTTTTCCAGATAATAAATAAGAGTAAACTTTCCCCTTAACCGCCCCTTTGGGGACTTCTGATAACTCTGCTATCTTCAATAACTGATTAACAGTTGCATTATCTGACACAAAAGCATTTAAAATTATGTTTTGAGCAAAAGGACCAATGAATATGTAAATATCATAGTTATCACCAGATGTATTAACAGTTGCTAAGTCAGTAGGTGCTTGAGTATTAACTGTGTACATCACTGCATTGATTCCGGCTGGCGCTCCATTCCCGGTTCTTAAAACTATATTGGTGATAGCGCATTGCTCAAAACTCCCAACGTTGTACCCTGAACCGCCAACAATATTAATATTGATAGTGCTCATCACTTTCATTGTTACTTCGGCAATTTTTACCCAAGCCGATGTCTGTACCGTCAGACTATTAATATATTGTTTACCTGACAAAGCCCCCACATCCTCAGCAGTAGGCTTATTCAATGTATTATATTGAATAGTCCAAGGTAGGTATTGCTCCGGCCCACCCCATGTCTGTCGCGTCGCAATATCGCCGTGATGCGATATGTACCGCTGCAAAATGACTCCGTTGGCGTTTTGTACATCAAGAATTCCATAGCCGTACATGTTGCCGTCGCGAGGAAAATCAGATACAGACGATGGGTTGGGTACAGCTACTCGATAAAAACCAGTTGATAAATAGTTCTTAAATTTTCCGCCGTTGGCAATTTCGCCGAGTTGATTTGAGCTTATCGCCCCCACATCCCCGGCACTCAAACTGATATCTCCGGTCAACGCCTTACCGTTTACTTTCCGACT
>NZ_JAJAFX010000109.1:0-5482 GCF_025384845.1 Photorhabdus temperata
GTGCAATCGTCAATTGATGAAGTGACAAATCTTAGTGACATGTTGAATTCGACATTTGGTAGTAAACGCTACGGACGTTACAGTCGCGGGAAAATCGGCGGTTCTGTATCCGGCGCAACGGGTGTTGTACTGCGTAATAATGACAGTGAAAATTATAAAAATGTCGTTAATGAGAAAATGGCCGGGGCGGTCATGGGACGAGAAGCAATATCAAAAGCCCTATCACAACTCAACAATGCTAACTCGATTGAGGGGGTGGCGGGTGGAGTGCAATTAGTTATTAATGTAATCATTAATACAACAGGCAGTACGACGGAGAAAGTACGGGTATTTGAAAATCTTGCCAGCTTTAAAAATACGCAATATCAGCAAAGCAGTGTAGATAAGAATGTAGCTGAAGCCACGACATTATTGATCGTCGTTCTTTCTGCCGGCGCAATGGCAAAAACAGCCAGTGAACTCATTCCCGCCAATCGTGACGAAGCCGCAACAATTCAGCGTCGTGTTTGTGAATCTCTTGATAACGCAATTATCAAAGCCGGTGATTTAGCGGCTGATGATGTTTTTCAGGCTCTCGTTCAGCTACGTTATGAATTTGTTGAAAGTTTCTCACTGAAAGATGCCAAGGGGAGATTAACACAGTTTAATTTACCCTCTGTATTACCCGCGCTGAATATTGCTAATCGCATTTATCAAGATGCGGAACGTAGTGATGAGCTTTTGCAGGCAGTTTCACCCATTCACCCGGCATTTATGCCCGTCAGATTTAAGGCGCTGAAACAATGAAAAGTGATGAGTTGTCATTAGTGATCGGTGGGCGAAGGATTTTTGGGTGGGATAGTGTGCGGGTGACGCGGGGTATTGAGCGGTTGCCATCAGATTTCGATTTGATGTTAATGGATTATTACCCCGGCAATGATGAGAAGCAACTTGTAGAACCCGGTGAAAAATGCGAAGTATTTTTGGGTGATGATCGAGTAGTCACGGGCTATATCGATAGCTGGAACCCATCAGTTTCAAAGAACAAACACGAAATAAAAGTGTCTGGCCGGGGTAAATGCCAAGACTTAGTTGACTGTTCAGCGAAGTGGCCCAATAACGTTATCAGTCAAGCCACCCCGCTACAGATTGCTCAAAAACTCGCGCAATGGTATGACATTGAGGTCACATCTGATGTAGAAGATATGCCAACCGTTCCTCAATTTACGCTTAATTGGGGCGAATCTTCACAAGAAGTGATTGACCGGGTTACCCGCTTTGCTGCTCTTCTTTACTACGATTTACCGGACGGTAATTTAATTATGACGCGTGTAGGCACAGAGCTAGCCGCTAGTGGAATAGAGCAAGGGAAGAACGTCGAAACATCAGATTACAATAGCTCAATGAATGAGCGGTTTTCTGAGTATACCGGCCTTTCATTTGCTATAAGCGGACTCAATGAGACAAGTAATGATAGCGGTTATGATGTCGTCACGTTAGCAACGGCTAGTGATCCTGAAGCTAAGAAAATGCGCTATCGGAACTATGTCACCATCATAGAAAGTACGCTCATATCAGCAAAGCGGGCACAAGAATCGATTGACTGGGAAATGAACCGCCGCTACGGACGCTCAAAAGTACTGAAAGTGACGGTTGATAGCTGGCGAGATAGTAGTGGCAAGTTGTGGCAACCCAACACGCTGATCCCTATCCATATGCCTATTTTTGGTCTTGAAAACGAACAATGGCTGTTGTCGGAAGTGACATATACCCGAAATGGCGACAATGGTACACAAGCGCAATTAGTTTTAATGCCGCCAGCTGCCTTTAGTGTTCAACCGTATGAGTTTTACGCAATTTTGAGAGAGACGATCAGATGATGAATGATGCAATCAGAAAGTTATCTCGCCGGGTAGAAATGATGTTGGGGCTTGGCAAAATTAAGACTTCACGTGATAGCGGAAACATTCAAGTTGTTCAGTACCAGACGCCAATTGAAGTTCGGGATAACACCGCTCGTATGGCTGAATTTGGCTTCTCTTCTGCATTGCCAGCCGGGACAGACGTTGTGATTGGTTACTTGGGGGGAGACCGTTCCAGCGCTGTCGTGATTGCCAGCAACAATAAAAAATATCGGCATAAGAATTTAAATCCTGGTGAAACCGTGCTCTATAACCAGTGGGGCTTACATATCTTGTTAACGGAATCCGGGATCACTATTGAAGCCAAGGGCCAGCCCGTTACTGTGAATAATGCAACACAGGTAACAATTAATGCTAGCGAATCTGTACTTTGTAACACGCCAATTCTAAAAGTGACGGGTGACATTGTTGATAACTGCAATGGCAATGCTTCAACAATGAAACAGTTACGTGAGTCCTACAATAAGCATACGCATAAAGTGTCCGGTGTGGAATCTGGCGGGTCAACAGTAACAAGTCAACAAACCGGGGAGCCAGTGAAATGAGTGATATTACTTCTTATTGGGATGTGAATAAAATTCATGCTGACTGGTTATCTGGGAACGGGGATCTTGTTACGGGCAATGACTTGCAAACCGCAATAATAATCAGCTTGTTTACGGACCGTCAGGCTCGTAGTGATGATGAAATTGATGGCGTTGATAGAAAGGGCTGGTGGGGTGATGTAGGTTCGGATTACCAGATTGGGTCAAGATTATGGCTAATTCGACGTCAAAAACTGACTACCGCAGTAGCGCTTAAGGCAGAAGATTACGCGCGTGAGGCGCTACAGTGGATGTTAGACGATGGCGTTGTAGCTTCTGTAAATATCAATACTCAAATCGTTTATCCAAATCGATTAAATATGGTCATTCGTTATCATCGACCTGGCAGGGAAGCGGAAGACTTAAGATTTTTCTGGGTATGGGAACAACACAATGCCATTTAAACGACAAACACTATCTGAGCTACGGGAGCAGAACCGCAGCTTTTTACAGTCTGAACTCAACGATGTAGGTACATTGCTGCGATTTTCTAACATGGGCGTTCTTGCTGATATGGACGCTGGTATGGCTCATCTTCATTACAGCTATCTTGACTATATCGCGCTGCAAACAACCCCCTTTACTGCGACTGATGAACATCTTGCAGGCTGGGGAGCAATGAAAAAAGTCTTTCGTAAGCCCGCTAATGCTGCTATTTGCAACGATTACCAGTTTACAGGCACGGAAGGCGCAATTATTCCAGCCGGAACGATATTAAATCGTGGTGATGGTTATCAATACAAAACTCTTTATGATGTTCGCATATCGCAAGATGGCACTGCTAATGCATTAATAACCGCAATTCTGCCCGATATTTTAGATGACGCAACAGGCGGGGGAAGTGCGGGTAATGCTGACGCAGGAACAGAGTTAACGCTTGATCAAAGTATTGCCGGGGTTGATGTTCAGGGAAAAGCAATAACGCCCATAATTGGCGGGGCTGATATTGAAAATGAAGATAATTTTCGTTCTCGCATATTACTAGCTTATCAGGGTTTAACTTCTGGCGGTTCTGATGATGACTATAAGATTTGGGCGCTATCTGTACCCGGTGTCACACGTACTTGGATACGAAGAAGAGCAATGGGCGCAGGGACAGTTGGTATCTACATTATGTGTGATAACAATGGTAAGGGCGGTTTCCCAGCCGGTACTGATGGTTTTTCTAAAGAAGAAAAATACGGGACAGCAGCAGCAGGAGATCAAGCAAGAGTTGCAGATTATATTTACCCATTGCAGCCAGTCACTGCTTTAGTGTGGGTTTGTTCTCCTATCGCAAGAAAAATAGATATTACAATCAACGGAATATCTTATGTTAGTCGTGATGTGACAAGTGCCATTGCCGAAGCTATTGATAATGTATTTTTTGAAAGCGGGAACCCGGACGGGACTGGGAGAGTTCTTATTTCCGAACTGCAATATGCCATTGCTGACGTGCCGGGAACGGCGGGATTTGTCATTACGAATCCGACAAGCAACATTAAATTAGGGATAGGGGAACTACCGTTACGCGGGGAGGTTATCTATACATGAGTCGCTATAGTGTAAAAGACTATACATCAGCGTTAAACGGGCTATTGCCATCCGGTTTGGCGTGGACTCGTCAGCCCTCATCAGTTATGAACGCAATAACAAGAGCGATTGCACGCTCATATTACCGAAGCGATCGGGACGCATGGGGGTTAATTGAAGGGGCATTTCCGGCCACAGCTACTATCATGCTGCCTGAATGGGAGAAATCGCTAGGTTTGCCAGATGATTGCGGTATCGGTGAAATTGATAGTATCGCACTCAGACAAAAAGCCGTTGTTTCCCGATTGCTACAATCTAACGGCCAGTCAAAAGGCTTCTTTATTGATCTTGCGGCAACAATGAGTTATACCATCACGATCACTGAATATCGACAAGCACGGGCGGGACAGTCTCGCTGCGGGGAAGCCTTAAACGGTGAAGATTGGCCGTTTACATGGCGAATTAACGCACCCAAAACAACTATTTTTTACGCTGTAGCGGGTGGAAGTTATTGCGGCGATCCACTGCGTTCATGGGGTAATAAGCGGTTAGAGTGTCAATTTAATCGTCTTTGTCCATCTCATACAATTTTACAGTTCGGTTACAGCAACTAAATAACCCTTTATTTATTCTTTCTCTAATCACCTTTAATGAGTGAGGTTTTGCTATGCAAAAAATCGGTGATATTACAAATACCGCTGACAAGAACGGTGAGTTTACAAACGGTAATGTCGCGGCTGGTATTGCGCCGACATTATTAGATGCCGGATGGTTTAATACCGTTCAGCGTGAATTAATTAACGCTGTGCTGGGTTCGGGCTTAAAACTCGATAGTAAAAATGACAGTCAGCTTTTTGCTGCTATCAAAAAATTAATTGACAGCAGCGCGGTAGAAGTTCACGACGCTTCACTAACCCAAAAAGGCATCGTTCAGCTTACAGATGTAACAGGTAGTAGCAATACACTTGCAGCCACTCAGAAGTTGATTACAGACGTTAACAACAACGCCAACACTCGCCTGTCAAAATCCCAAAACGGGGCCGACATCCCTAATAAAAGTGAGTTTATAAAAAACCTCGGTTTGTCGGAAACGGTGAATAGGGCGAATAGTGCGGTGCCGAGCAGCCGGAAAGTAAACGGTAAGGCGTTGACCGGGGATATCAGTTTGAGTGCCGGGGATGTGGGGGCGTTTAAACTCGGATTAACAGGAACATATTCTGTTGATAATCAAGTCCCTTGGAAGGCAGATACGGGATTATATGATTTGCAGCGTCCAGGGGACAGCCAGCTTGTTGCTCACTTCTATAATGGTAGTGGGAGTTGTCCGGCATTTCAGTTAAGAGTGGTTTACAGAAACGGAGGTATTGCTTATCGCTCTGCCCGCGATAGTTACGGGTTTGAGGAAGATTGGACTAATATCTATACAACAAAAAATAAGCCTTCTGCTGCGGATGTAGGGGCTTTTCCTGGATTTATTTTTGTCAA
>NZ_JAJAFX010000011.1:0-105573 GCF_025384845.1 Photorhabdus temperata
TAGTCGCCGAAGAAGGGCTGAATTTCTGGTTTGAAGACGACAAACTGTTTTTCAGTGACAGCCACTTAGGCATGACGGCCAATTTACCGCTGGTTTACAATCCTCAGGTACAAGTCGCCACTGAAATGAATGTGATCAACCAAGTGCATCTGGGTGTCTCCATGACCCCGCAACGGGTGATCTATAAGGACCGGAATCCTCAAAACCCCGCTTACCGCCTGACACACCGGGCCAATACCGATCCCCGTGTAGAGGGGCAAGAAACCCTGTTTTCGATCTTTGAAAGCTACGGCCGTTTTCAGAAAGACGCGGAGGCGAAACCGTTTGTCCAGCGCCGTCAGCAGGCCGTTCAGAATCAACGTCAGGAAGGCAGCGGGCAAAGCAACTGTTTTAAACTGATGCCCGGTAAAATCTTTGACCTCAGTGAACATCCGGTTGACGCCATGAACACCCGCTGGCAAATCGTGACCATTCATCATTACGGTAAGTGCCCGCAGGCACTGGAAGAAACCCGTGGCGGATCAGGAAGTTATCTGCATAACGAATTCAGTTTTATTTCCGGCTATAAGGACTGGCGAGCGCTATATCGTTACAAACCACTGGCGGATGGTGATGAAGTGGCAACCGTGGTGGGCCCGGCAGGGGAAGAGATTTATGTCAATGAAGACGGTTGTATCCGCATCCATTTTCACTGGGATCGTTATGATAAGGCCGATGAAAACGCCTCTTGTTGGGTACGGTTCGCCCAAGGCTGGAATGGCAGCGGTTACGGTTTTATGGCGGTTCCCCGTATCGGTCAGGAAGTGATTGTGTCCTATCTGAACGGCGATATCGATCGGCCGATTGTCACCGGCTGCACCTACAACGGCTTAAACCGGCCACCGCTGGATTTACCCGCCGAGAAAACCCGCACCACGTTTAAAACCCGGACCCACAAAGGTGACGGTTTTAATGAATTGCGGTTTGAGGATGCCAAAGACCAGGAAGAGATTTACCTGCACGGGCAGAGAGATCTGACTGCCCATATTCAGCATGATACCTACTGGCATATTAAACACGACCATAAACAGCGGATCGACAATAACCGTTACAGTGAAATCCGCGCTGATGACCACCGGAAAATCGCCGGCTCCGGTAAATACAGTACCGATGGGGATGTGTCGCACCGTATCACCGGCAGTCAGCATTTACAGGCCGGGGAAGCGTTAGTCACTGAAAGTGGTCAGGAAACGCATCTGAAAAGTGGCGGTAAAATCGTGCTGGAAGCGGCGTCAGAAATTACCTTAAAAATCGGCGGCCATTTTATCCGGTTAACTCCCGGCGGTATTCTGACTTCCCCGAATTTATCTGTCGGGCAAGGTTCTGCCGGTGCCGGGCGTGGTTTGTCTCTGCAACTGCCAGAGGGGGTAGAACCGCTGCCTGGTGTAAAATCTCCAAAATCTCCAGTCAAACCAATTTGTGCTGTGCAGGCTCAACAAGAAGCTAACTGGATTATCGATAACCAGGAGGATGCATGAACATTTCTATCAATTGGCAACAGTGGTTGACCACGCCTGATAAGCCGCCTGTTTTCTTTATGCTCAATTCATTGGCAGAACCTAACCCAATAGGTCGCTTTTACAAAAACGACTGGGTAGAACAGGCTTTTCCGCTATACAGTGGTACACCGATGGATCACCTGCTGGCACAAAGCCCCTGGCTGGTTCAGCCCAGGTCAGGCTATCTGTCAGTAATCGGTCATTTGCTTGATAGCAAAACCCTGAGCGACAACAGTTGGGGCTGGGCTTACCGCAGTGAGGATTTATGGACCCAACAGCTTAATCACTGGCGTTCACGCCAGCAGGTGATATTGCGTGAAAGGTCGGTGATTTTGCGCAGTATGGATCCCCGAATTCTCAGCCAGTTATTACCGGCAATGATAATCAGCGATTGGTCAGCATTTTTGACACCGGTGAGTGAGTTAATGATCGATACCCCTGAGCCCCAGATTTATTCCCGCCCTGAGAATTGCGGTCAAGGTGGGAATGAACGGCCTTTCGTCCTGGATAGCCATTTATCGTATGCCTGGCATCATTCCTATTATGCCCTGAAAGGGAAGGCATTTGTGATCAGTAGTCATTTATGGGAAAACCACGGTGAATTAGCTGAAAAACTGAATGAGTCAGAGGGGCGGTTAGTGGAACGGATTATCAATTGGTTGAAAGCGCGTTTAGAAAACGGCGATAACATCAGCAACCTGACCAGTGCGGATTATTTGCAGATGCTCAATGAGCAATATCCGACCACTGAATCGCATGATGGCTAGCATCTTGCGAATTCTTGATGCAAGGATGACTGAAATCTAAAACGTTCTGGAATAATAAAAACACAGCTCTGGTTGTTAAATTTGTTGAACTAGAGGGTCAATCTGACTACTATTACCTCAAGTAATACTTATCAATTTGATAACTGCTAATCATCTATTTACTTGAGTTTCATAATGTTAGGGGGCTATATGAGAACTGAACACACCAGATCTATACAGACTATTAGCCACTCAACAGAAATTATCAATTCTTTTTTTGATGAACCATCACAGAAGATGTTCTCTGTTAGACGCTTAAGCTGTAGAGTTGATGTTAAGCGTCAATTGTTCATCGTTACTATTGAAAATGCAGACAATCCAAGCAAGTTCCAGGTGATCCCATATGCTGAACTTACCGTGTGTAAAGATAAGGTAAGATATCTTGTAAATCCGACACATCAATATCCTGACTTGGAAGATAGCTTGCCTTCAATAAATACCAGTATTGAAAAAACTGTCTGTGATTTTATTCAGAAGTATAGTCCTGTTGCTAATGTGTAGTTGAGATAAAGATGGCCCCTGACCTGAACGATTCATACACTAAAGATTTGAGTAGAAAACCTGACTGTATAAAAGAAGAGATTGTAGAAAAGTTTTATCACTTATCAAAAGATGGTGATTTCTTAGAGGTAACTGAATATCTCTTAAGCGGTAGCGAATATCATTACTACATAGGGATCATCCGATTAGGATGTTTCACTGAAGATTATTATAAGTTTCAGTCTTTTGAGATGCTTAATTCCGGCTACAGCGAAGGTGAAATCATCCAGTACCTAATAGATCTTGATATGCTAAAAGAAGGCGGAATTGGGATTAAGGGTGTTAAACCTTGGAGCGCCACACATCTTTCTATGAGTGAGCTTTCTCGATGGGAACCGAATTCGATATCCCATGATTGCTGCCACCATATTGTTAGCATCATAAGCAGAGACAAGTTATATATTTGATAAGCAAAATCTGTCTAAGTGGGTTCAGTTTATTGACAAAGCGCTGGTTTTTTGTGGTCTTGCAACCTGTTTCTCATTTCTGAGCTGATCCCTATTCTTCCCACCTAATAGTGTAAAATCAATTGCTACACTCCATATCGGGTGCTATTTCTGTTTGTACATATGTGTGTACAATATCCTCAAAGCACAGCACCTGATTTCAATTATTACAAACCGGGAGTATTATCTGAGGCTTGAAACGGCGGAGGCTCCTCGGCATTCAGGTCTGGAGGAGATACTAATTTATTGCATGTTAACCGGGATGATATGACACATTTTTCTTCTGTTGTTGAATTACAGAATATCGCTGAATTACAGGATTTAGTTGTTGATCTGGTAATGTTTACACAAAAACTATCCCAATTCAGGCAGCGGCTTAACCTGGATTTTGATAAATATCAGGCCGATCATATCTCTTTACGCTGTAATGATATCGCCGTAGCGGAACGCTGGCGTAAAGGTTTTTTGCAGTGTGGAAGTCTGATGTCGGAAAGTATTATTAATGGGCGTCCAATCTGTTTGTTTGATTTGGCACAGCCAATAACGGTGCTTAACTGGCAGATTGATTGTGTTGAATTGCCATACCCCGGCAAGAAAGCCTATGCACATCAGGGATGGGAGCATGTGGAGCTGGTGCTGCCCGTGGCGCCGGAAATGTTGTCGGTAGAAGCAAGGGCATTATTACCGCAGCCTTTGCCGAACGGTTTTTCTGTTAAAGAAAGTCAACCCAAAGGAGAGCGGGAGCGGTTGCCTAATCCTACCTTAGCAATCACTGATGGTGAGCTCACAGTCAAATTTCATCCATTTACATTGCGTGACATCGTTAAAAGTGAGCACTAGTCAGCAAAATTAACTTTTCCATCCCTGTGATCCAGATAAAAATTCTGACCTTGTGATTTCCTACAAATCATTGGGAATAATTAAATGTCATAGTTAGTGAGTTGAGTTACTGAATCGTTTAGGTTCATTAGTTGCTCGTTATTGACTGGGTGTTCAAGGAATTTCTGATGACAAAGTTAGAAATTTGTTGTTTTAGCGTAGGTTGCGGATTAATCGCACAACAGGCTGGGGCTGACCGGATAGAGTTGTGTGCCAGTCCGACGGAAGGGGGATTAACACCGAGTTTTGGTACATTGAAGCAGGCTATTGAGCAATTAACTATTCCTGTACATCCAATTGTACGTCCAAGAGGCGGTGATTTTTGCTACAGCCATTCAGATTTTGAGGTGATGAAAAATGATGTCGCCCAGATCCGTGATATGGGATTTATGGGCGTCGTTTTTGGTGTGTTGGATGAAGAAGGTCATATTGATTTGCCACGGATGCAACAATTGATGGCGTTGTCCGGCGATATGGCTGTCACTTTTCACCGTGCGTTTGATATGTGTTTTAATCCTAACGTGGCATTGGATCAACTGACTCAGCTTGGTGTTAAGCGAATATTGACTTCCGGCCAGCAACAGAATGCTGAATTGGGATTACCCTTATTAAAAGAGCTTCATCAGGCCAGTCAGGGACCCATTATTATGGCGGGCGCGGGTGTTCGCCTGAGTAATATTCATAAATTTATCGATATAGGGCTAACGGAAGTTCACAGCTCTGCCAGCCGCGTGATGCTTTCCACCATGACCTACCGCAAAGCGGGGGTGACAATGAGTTCTGACAATGAAGTGGATGAGTTTTCACATTACTGCGTTGATGGTGGTGCGGTAGAGGTCATGAAAGGGATGCTGAATCTGACCTTGTTTGAATAAATCCTGCTGTTAAGTAAATTTCGAACTGGCCCTGTTGGGCCAGCACAAACTCAGGGTTTACTGGCAATCAGTACCGCACGCAGCGGGGCTGGATAGCCCTCAATGGTTTTACCGTTATCTCCAGGATCGAGAAAGTCAGATAACGATTCTGTTTTCATCCAGTCGGTACGACGTTGTTCTTCCGTGGTAGTTACCGCGTGATCGACAATCCTCACATCAACAAAACCGCATTTTTCCAGCCAGACTTTCAGCATTTTCGCTGATGGGATGAAATAAACATTACGCATCTGGGCATAGCGTTCGCCAGGGATTAGACAGGTGTATTCATCACCTTCAACAACCAAACTTTCCAGCACCAATTCGCCATCGGACACCAGTTGGTTTTTTAACTGCCAAAGATGGTCGAGTGGGGAACGGCGGTGATAGAGGACGCCCATTGAAAAAACGGTATCAAAAGCGGCCAGTGCCGGTAATTGTTCGATTCCCAGAGGTAAAAGATGAGCACGTTGATCGCTGCCAAGCAACTTTCTAACGGCTTCAAACTGGCAGAGAAAAAGTTGAGTTGGATCGATACCAATCGCAAGTTCAGCCCCTTCACCGACCATCCGCCACAGGTGATAGCCGCTGCCACAGCCAACATCAAGAATGGTCCGGCCCGCTAAGGGCGAAATATGGGGCAGTACTCGATCCCATTTCCAATCTGAACGCCATTCAGTGTCGATATTCACACCATAAAGAGAAAATGGCCCTTTGCGCCACGGCATAAATACTCTCAATATATTGGTAATACAGACTTTTTCACCGGCGGATAGAGGGGGATCACGTTCTGCGATCACGCCATTTTTTAGATCTAATTTAGTCGGCGAAATTTCGGGCAGGTTTTCCAGGGTTTTGACCCACGATTTAAGACTGCTATGCAGGGCCGCTTTTTGCCATTCATCCAGTTGGGCCGGAAGACAATGAAGCCAGTGTTGGAGGTTGTTCTTGGCGATAAGTTGATAAAAATTACCGAAATCGATCATTTATCGACTCCTTTTATCGCCAGTAATGAGCCGAAATTGAAACACTGAAACCAGACTTCAACATGTTCAAAACCAGACTGATGAAGGCGGGATTTATGTGTTTCGACGGAATCAGTCAGCATCACATTTTCAAGCATACTGCGTTTCTGGCTGATCTCCAATTCGCTGTAGCCGTTAGCACGCTTAAAATCGTGGTGCATATTAAACAGCAACTCACCAATCTGTTGATCTTCAAAGCTGAATTTCTCTGATAAAACTAACACACCGCCCGGACGTAATCCCTGATAAATCCGGTTAAGCAAACCTTGCCGATCTTGCGGGTCGAGAAATTGTAAGGTGAAATTCAGCACAACCATTGAGGCATTCTGGATATCAATATCGAGAATATCCGCTTCAATTACGTCAACGGGGGTGTGCGCCCGGAAAGCATCAATATGGCGACGACAGCGTTCTACCATCGCCGGAGAATTATCAACCGCGATGATCTTGCAATTTTCCGCCGTAATATTGCGGCGCATTGCCAGGGTTGATGCGCCAAGGGAACAACCCAGGTCATAAATCTGACTGTTTGATGTCACGAAACGACTGGCCAGCATACCAATCATGGAAACGATATTTGAATAACCTGGCACAGAGCGTTGGATCATATCAGGGAAAACTTCTGCAACCCGTTCATCGAAACGCCAGTCACCCAAATTGGCAATGGGGGCGGCAAACAGGCTATCCCTTTGATTGTGAGGATCTTGATTTGACATAACAGCATTGATTAATAGAAAAAATAGAAGGCGGTATTCTAACAGAAATTCGGAGAAAGACCGCAATGGTAATCAGCATAAATCATTTCAGGCAGCAGAACTTGCTGCCTGTTTATTTCAGTGGCGGCAATATCAGACATAAAGAGAAAATATCTGTTCCCAAGGCAGATAGTAAATATTGGCAATCACCATCAATATCATGGAGAGATAGGTTGCTGCCATGCCGGAGCGCCGCCAGCGGAACTCTCGGTGGTGCAGGCCATAATAATGTAACAACCTGCCGGTGAGCAGGATCAAACCACAGACATGTATCATCCAGACATTTGAGCCGTTCATCTCCATCATCACTAGTAATAACATTGAGATGGGAATATATTCCACAGCATTGCCGTGAATACGGATAGCGGTTTGTAATTCGTAAAAACCGTCATCTCCATATGAAACACGATATTGTGTTCTTAATCTAACCACATCAAAAGACAGCTTAATCAATAATAGTGCGCCCAACACAACATAAAGCGAGCTAACCATTTTTAACTCCATTGCCTAACCGAAATTGGCCAATTAGGTTATGATAAACCTCAAAAATAAAACTGTCGCTATAAAAAACAGGAATTGAAAATAAATTGTCTGATTATCAGACATCAAGGCAATTGTATAATCAAGGATATTTGCTCGCCCTTATCTCTGAGCAGAATTTCTATTATAATGGCGGCCTTTTTTGACAGTTCTGAACTTTTTTGAACTTTTTCATGTTCAATAAAGTTCAAAAACGATGCCAAAATTTCCGCAGCAAAAGCACAACAGCCGAGTAAAAGGATATTGTATGCGTACTGATTATTGTGGGCAGTTGAATCTGACCCATGAAGGCCAGAAAGTGACTCTTTGTGGTTGGGTAAACCGCCGCCGTGATCTGGGTGGCCTGATTTTTATTGATATGCGTGATCGTGAAGGTATCGTTCAGGTATTTTTCGACCCGGATCAGCAAGCAGCGTTTTCTCTGGCTTCTGAGCTGCGTAATGAATTCTGTATTCAAATCACCGGTACTGTACGCGCGCGTCCTGACAGTCAAATCAATAAAGATATGGCTACCGGTGAAATCGAGGTTTTTGCGGAAAGCCTGAATATTATCAATCGTTCCGAGCCTCTGCCTTTGGATAGCAACCAGACGAACAGTGAAGAGCAGCGTCTGAAATATCGCTATATTGATCTGCGCCGTCCTGAAATGGCAAATCGCCTGAAAACACGCGCAAAAATTACCAGTTTTGTCCGCCGTTTCATGGATAGTCAGGATTTCCTGGATATTGAAACACCGATGCTGACTAAAGCGACACCAGAAGGCGCTCGTGATTATTTAGTGCCGAGCCGTGTTCATAAAGGCAAATTTTATGCGTTGCCTCAGTCCCCGCAGTTATTTAAGCAATTGCTGATGATGTCCGGTTTTGATCGTTATTATCAGATTGTTAAATGCTTCCGTGATGAAGATTTGCGGGCAGATCGCCAGCCGGAATTTACTCAGATCGACGTGGAAACTTCCTTTATGACTGCCGAGCAGGTCAGGGAAATGATGGAACAAATGATCCGCGAATTGTGGCTTGAAATTAAAGGTGTTGATCTCGGGCATTTCCCGGTCATGACTTTTGCTGAGGCTATGCGTCGTTTCGGTTCTGATAAACCTGATTTGCGTAACCCACTGGAATTGGTCGATGTCGCTGATCTGGTCAAAAATGTGGAGTTCAGCGTTTTTGCTGAACCGGCGAATGACAGTAAAGGCCGTGTGGCCGTTATCCGTGTTCCAGGTGGGGCTGAACTGAGCCGTAAACAAATTGATGAATATGGCAAATTTGTTGGGATTTATGGTGCCAAAGGGTTAGCGTGGATAAAAGTCAATAATTGTGGCGCTGGTCTGGAAGGGGTACAAAGCCCGGTGGCTAAGTTCCTGAATGCAGAAGTGATTGATGGTCTGCTTTCCCGTACCGGTGCACAGGATGGCGATATTCTATTCTTCGGCGCCGGCAGTACAAAAGTGGTCACTGATGCCTTGGGAGCACTTCGTCTGAAGTTAGGCCGCGATTTGAACTTGACGCAACTGGATAGCTGGCAACCGTTGTGGGTTATCGATTTCCCAATGTTCGAAGATGACGGTGAAGGCGGCCTGAGTGCAATGCACCATCCGTTTACTTCACCGCGTGATATGTCAGCGGAAGCGTTGGCGCAAAATCCGCTTTCGGCCATTGCCAATGCTTACGATATGGTGATTAATGGTTATGAAGTAGGCGGTGGTTCAGTGCGTATTCACCGTAACGACATGCAACAAACGGTGTTCCGCATTTTGGGAATTAATGAGCAGGAACAGCAGGAAAAATTTGGTTTCCTGCTGGATGCGCTGAAGTTTGGGACTCCGCCCCATGCAGGCCTGGCATTCGGTCTTGACCGTCTGGTGATGTTGCTGACAGGGACTGACAACATCCGTGATGTTATCGCGTTCCCTAAAACCACCGCTGCCGCTTGTTTGATGACCGAAGCGCCAAGTTATGCGAATCTGGCCGCGCTTGAAGATCTGTCAATCTCGGTTGTGGCCCGGAAAGAGAGTGAATAATGGCTTATAAGCGCCCTGAATCTGTTCTGGTTGTTATTTATGCGTTTTCCAGCAGACGGGTGCTGATGCTACAGCGGCGGGACGATCCTGATTTCTGGCAATCTGTGACGGGTAGCCTTGACGGGGACGAAACGCCGCGTGAGACAGCATTGCGTGAAGTGCAAGAAGAAGTCGGTATTGATATCATCGGTGAAAATCTTGAACTGATAGATTGCCGGCGCTCGCTTTATTATGAGATTTTTACCCACTTGCGTCATCGTTATGCTCCGGGAGTAACCCGTAATAAAGAGTACTGGTTCTGTCTGGCATTGCCTGAAGAGCGAGAATTCCTGTTGACTGAACACCAGGCTTACCGGTGGCTGGATGCGGATGAAGCGGCAAAGCTCACCAAGTCATGGAGCAATCAGCAGGCGATTGAAGAATTTGTGATTAATTAAGTTTATTAGATGTTTTATCGGAGAACCTTATGGCAGGTCATAGCAAATGGGCCAATACCAAGCACCGCAAAGCCGCACAGGATGCGAAACGCGGTAAAATTTTCACCAAAATTATTCGGGAACTGGTAACGTCAGCCCGTCTGGGTGGTGGTGATCCGGCAGCTAACCCACGTCTGCGGGCGGCGGTTGATAAAGCGCTGTCCAACAACATGACCCGCGATACTTTGAACCGGGCTATCGCCCGTGGTGTCGGCAACGATGACGCTGACAACATGGAAACCATCATTTATGAAGGTTATGGTCCGGGGGGGACCGCGGTGATGGTTGAGTGTCTGAGTGATAACCGTAACCGTACGGTTTCTGATGTTCGCCATGCTTTCACGAAAACCGGCGGCAATCTGGGGACGGATGGCTCTGTTGCTTATTTGTTCACTAAGAAAGGCGTGATCTCTTATGCACCGGGATTGGATGAAGATGCGGTTATGGAAGCGGCGTTGGAAGCAGGGGCTGATGATGTGGAAACCTATGATGATGGCGCTATCGATGTTTACACCTCACCAGAAACGTTTGGTGACGTGAAAGACGCGTTGGATGCCGCCGGTTTTGTTGCCGAATCAGCAGAAGTTTCGATGCTCCCTTCCACTAAAGCTGAATTGGATGCGGAAACCGCACCTAAGTTACTCCGTCTGATCGATATGCTGGAAGATTCAGACGACGTACAAGAGGTTTACCATAACGGTGAAATCTCTGATGAAGTTGCCGCTTTGCTGTAATTTCAATTGGGTTGTACAGCGTAGAGAAAGTGCACTGGGGGTTCAGGGCACTTTCTCTAACGTTTTTATCCCCCTTATTAAAGATGATCGTAAAGGCGAATAAACAGATATGGCGATTATCTTAGGTATCGACCCAGGTTCCCGTGTCACCGGTTATGGTGTGATCCGCCAGCAAGGGCGCCATTTGATCTATCTTGGCAGTGGTTGCATCCGGACAAAAGTTGATGATCTGCCTAACCGGTTACAGCGCATTTATGCCGGTATCCTTGAAATTATTACGCAATTCCAACCGGATGCCTTTGCTATTGAGCAGGTATTTATGGCGAAAAACCCGGATTCAGCGCTGAAATTAGGGCAAGCGCGTGGTGTTGCTATTCTGGCTGCGGTAAATCAATCTGTGCCGGTTTTTGAATATGCCGCCCGGCAGGTTAAACAGACAGTTGTCGGCACTGGGGCGGCTGAAAAAAGTCAGGTTCAGCATATGGTGCGTTCTATGCTGAAATTGTCTGCTAATCCGCAAGCCGATGCAGCAGATGCGTTGGCAATTGCGATAACTCATTGCCACTTTAATCAGAATCTTTTGCGTGTTGGTGATCCCAGATTAATTCTGGCGCGTGGACGTTTAAAATAACGGCTGGATATGCATCCAGCTTTTTTTATGTTATAAGCATTAGCAGAATAATCAGTTTTATCTAGAACATCAGTTTTATTTGCAGGGGGTAAACAAGTGATAGGGCGTCTCAGAGGAATTGTGCTGGAAAAACAACCACCATTGGTTTTGCTGGAAACGAATGGCGTGGGTTATGAAGTTCATATGCCAATGACCTGTTTTTATGAATTGCCTGATACCGGACAGGAAACTGTTCTGTTTACTCACTTTGTGGTGCGTGAAGATGCGCAATTACTTTATGGTTTTAATGATAAGCAGGAGCGGGCGCTGTTTCGTGAACTGATTAAAGTGAATGGCGTCGGCCCTAAACTGGCGCTGGCTATTCTTTCGGGTATGTCTGCGCAACAATTTGTTTCTGCGATTGAGAAAGAGGCGATTGCTTCTCTGGTTAAATTACCCGGTGTGGGTAAAAAAACCGCCGAACGGCTGGTGGTTGAAATGAAAGATCGCTTTAAAGGGCTTAATGGCGATCTGTTCAATCAGAGCAGTGATATTAATCTGCCGGCAACCGCCAAACAGACAACTTCTGATGCGGATATCGAAGCGGAAGCCGCTGCTGCGTTAGTCTCTCTGGGTTATAAGCCGCAGGAGGCCAGTCGAATGGTCAGTAAAGTCGCTAAACCGGGGGCTGATTGTGAAACACTTATCCGCGAAGCCCTTCGCGCCGCTCTTTAATCACAGGGGTATACCATGATTGAAGCTGACCGTCTGGTTTCCGCGGAAGTTTTGCAAGATGATGAAGCTATTGACCGTGCAATCAGACCAAAATTGCTGTCTGAATATGTCGGACAGCCGCAAGTTTGTGAGCAGATGGAGATTTTTATTCTGGCTGCCAGACAGCGTGGTGATGCCCTTGACCATCTGTTGATTTTTGGCCCGCCCGGGTTGGGGAAAACAACCCTGGCGAATATTGTTGCCAATGAAATGGGGGTAAATCTTCGCACAACGTCTGGCCCGGTCTTGGAAAAGGCGGGGGATTTAGCGGCAATGCTGACAAATCTTGAACCGCACGATGTCTTGTTTATCGACGAAATTCACCGTTTATCTCCGGTGGTGGAAGAGATTCTCTATCCGGCAATGGAAGATTATCAGCTGGATATTATGATTGGCGAGGGGCCGGCAGCCCGTTCGATCAAGATTGATTTGCCGCCTTTTACCCTGATTGGCGCTACCACGCGTGCAGGTTCCCTGACTTCTCCGTTGCGTGATCGTTTCGGTATTGTACAGCGCCTTGAATTTTATAACGTGGATGATTTGCAAAGTATCGTATCCCGCAGTGCCCGTTATATGGGCGTGGATATTACTGATGATGGCGCACGGCAGATTGCCATGCGTTCCCGTGGAACGCCGCGTATTACCAACCGTTTACTGCGCCGGGTGCGTGATTTTGCTCAGGTGAAAGGGAATGGCGCGATTGATAGTGATATTGCTACCAGGGCGCTGGATATGCTGAGTGTGGATTCTGCCGGTTTTGATTATCTGGATCGTAAATTATTGATTGCCATCATTGATAAATTTATGGGCGGGCCTGTGGGGGTAGATAACCTTGCCGCTGCCATTGGTGAGGAGAGGGAAACGATTGAGGATGTGCTGGAGCCATTCCTGATCCAGCAAGGTTTTATTCAACGAACTTCCCGTGGACGAATCGCCACCGATCATGCTTATCGCCATTTTGGTATGGTCAGGGATTAGGCGTAATCAGTTTACAGTCTGAGCTAATCGGGATGGGACTCCTTCAAGGGAACCCTATCCCGTGCTTTTCTCTTGGTAATTGAGCGGAGCAACTGAGAGGATCAGTTTCTTGCCTTACTGAGCAGGCTGATAATAAATAGCACCGCAGCGCACAGAACAACAGAAGGCCCGGCTGGCGTGTCGTAAAAGGCGGAAAAGGCCAATCCGCCGGTGACAGCGAGCATACCAACCACAATAGCAATAGCGGCCATTTGCTCTGGTGTGCGGGCGAAATGGCGAGCGGTGGCGGCGGGAATAATCAGCAGGGAAGTGATAATCAGAGCGCCGACAAACTTCATTGCCAGGCCAATTGTCAAGGCTGTGACCAGCATTAACAGCACTCTCAACCGCTGTGTTTTAATGCCATCCACAAAAGCCATTTCCTGGCTGACTGTCATAGAAAGCAGGGCATTCCATTGCCAGAACAGCAGTGTGGTGACAATAGCGACACCGGTTGCAATCAACCAGATATCTTCATAAGTAACTGACAGTAAGTCACCAAACAGATAAGCCATTAAATCAACCCGCACATTGGACATTAAACTAACAACCACCAAGCCTAATGATAATGCGCTGTGAGCCATAATCCCCAATAAAGTATCAATGGCTAGTTGCGGACGTTTCTCCAGCCAGACCAGCATGATTGCCAATATTAAAGTGACCGCGATAACCGCGTAAAAAGGGCTGATATTGAGTAATAATCCGAAAGCAACGCCCAATAATGACGCATGAGCCAGAGTATCGCCAAAATAGGACATTCTGCGCCAGACAACAAATGATCCTAATGGCCCGGCAGCAATCGCCAATAATATGCCGGCCAACCAACCGGGGAGTAATAATTCAATCATCAATGGCATTCCCTGTTATTTTTCAAGATAATTTTCCCTTTCAGATCATGATGGTGATTATGCTGATGCCGATATACTGCCAATTGTTCTGCACCATGATGACCAAACATCGCGATAAATTCAGGGTGAGTTGAAACAACTTCCGGTGTACCGGAACAGCAAATATGTTGATTAAGACATAAAACTTCGTCTGTTTTCGCCATCACCAGATGCAAATCGTGGGAGACCATCAGTACAGCACAATGCAATTCGGTTCTGATTTGATTAATTAAATCATAGAGCGCTAACTGACCATTAACATCAACGCCTTGTGTCGGTTCATCAAGCACCAACAATTGGGGTTGATTTAATAGCGCTCTGGCTAATAAAACCCGTTGGTTTTCTCCGCCGGATAATTTTTGCATCGGTTGCTGCAAGAGGTGAGCCGCATTAACTCGTTCAAGCGTCGGTAATATATCGGCGGATTTTACACCGGGTTTCAGCATCATAAAGCGTTTGACTGTCAATGGCAGGGTAGGATCAAGATGCAACTTCTGTGGAACATAGCCGATTCTCAGTCCATCGGTATGCTCAATCGTGCCAGATGACGGTTCAATAAGCCCCAAAACAACACGGACTAATGTTGACTTACCCGCACCATTGGGACCGAGCAACGTTAGGATATTCCCTTGTTGCAAGCTAAGAGAAATATTGTTTAATACCTGACGGTTGCCGAAGGTAACTGCAACATTTTTTAAAGTGATGAGTGTTGACATGCTAAATATATCTTGCGTGAACATTGAGATGTTATAATATAACAATTATTGCTTCTATTCACGAGATATTTACATTATGTTGCACAAATCATATAAACTGGCGCAGAAATTTTTCTGCAAAGCCGCAATTGCCACTGTTTTCATGTCAGGAACAATACAATCGGCTAATGCTGATGTTGTGACATCAATTCGTCCGTTGGGTTTTATTGCGGCGGCAATAACTGAGGGTGTTATGGATACGCAGGTATTGTTGCCTGATGGTGCTTCACCACATGATTATGCATTGAAACCGTCTGATCTTAAGAAGATTAATCAGGCAGATTTATTTGTGTGGGTTGGTCCTGATATGGAAATCTTTTTGTCTAAACCGTTAACCAAAGTGCCACAAGATAAACAGCTGGTATTAGCGCAATTGCCGGCGATTAAATCACTATTGCTAAAGAATGATGAAGATTTACAGGAATCAAATCATCATAACCATGAAGAGGAGCAGGAACATCATTCTCATGGTGAATATAATATGCACATTTGGCTGTCGCCAGAAATAGCGAAACAGGCTGCTCAGGGGATCCATGACCAATTATTAGCGCGTTATCCGCAGAAAAAAGCGGCACTGGACGTAAACCTACGTAAATTCAACGTTCATCTTGCGCAAACTGACAAAAATATTGCTAATATTCTTAAGCTGGCGCGCGGTAAAGGGTATTTTGTTTTTCACGACGCCTATGGCTATTTTGAACAGCATTATGGCTTGACTCCGTTAGGGCATTTTACGATTAACCCTGAAATACAGCCCGGCGCGCAAAAGTTACATCATATACGAACACAGTTGGTTGAGCAGAAGGCAACCTGCATTTTTGCTGAGCCGCAATTCAGGCCGACCGTTATTAATGCGGTAGCGAAGAATACGGGGGTGCGTATGGGCACTTTAGACCCGTTAGGAAGCCGCATCGTATTGGAGAAGGACAGCTATATGAAATTTATAACTCAGTTGTCGGAACAATACGCGAGTTGCCTGAATTAAAGTAATAAGGAATTCGATTAGTGCAGCAGATAGTTAAAACTATCGTTCTGGTGTATAGGGAGTTACCGCGGCCGCATAAGATTATGCTGGGTTCGCTGACTTTGGCGACATTGGTTGTCACGATGTGGCAGCCAATTGCTTATCATCATGAACAGGAAGAAATAAGCACCGGCAGTATTGCTATCAATGCCCCGGCAAATACTGATGAGATTATTGCGGATAGCAGTGAACAATTACCGGATGAGGGCATTCCCGATGAAGAGACGAATTCGGAAACGACGGCTCAAACTCCGCATGAATATATTGTCTCTGACGGTGATACCCTCAGTAGCATTTTGACGCAATTTGGTATTGATGCTTCCGACGTGGCATTACTGGCGAGTCAGTACAAAGTGTTACGGGGGCTGAACATTGGCCAGCCATTATCATGGACGGTAAATGAAGCGGGTGATCTGCAAAGTCTGACCTGGGGTGTTTCCCGCCGTGAAAGCCGTATTTATACCCGTGAAGGTAATGTCTTTAAAGAAACGAAATCATTTCAGAAAGGTGAGTGGAAAAATAGCGCGATTACAGGTGTGGTTGATAGTAACTTTACCAGCAGTGCTTTAAATGCGGGTTTAACCAGCAGTGAGGCGCGTGAAGTCACCAAGGCACTGCAATGGCAAATTGATTTGCGCAAATTACATAAAGGTGATCGTTTCTCTGTATTACTTTCCCGTGAAATGCTGGAGGGTCAAAGTGAACAGAGCCAATTACTGGGTGTTCGCCTGAACAGTGGCGGTAAAGATTATTATGCCATCCGTGCGGAAGATGGGCGTTTTTATGATCGTGAAGGTTCTGGTCTTGAACGCGGCTTTTTGCGTTTTCCAACAACGAAACAATTCCGTGTATCTTCTCATTTTAATCCCCGGCGAGTGAACCCGGTGACAGGGCGTGTCGCACCGCACAAAGGGGTGGATTTTGCCATGCCGGTGGGAACCCCGGTTTTGGCGGTAGGTGACGGTGAGGTTATTGTCTCCAAATATAATGGGGCGGCGGGGAACTTTATCGCTGTTCGTCATGGCCGCCAATATACCACCCGTTATATGCACCTGAGAAAACTGTTGGTGAAACCAGGGCAGAAGGTAAAACGTGGTGATCGTATCGGGTTGTCCGGCAGTACCGGCCGTTCTACGGGGCCTCATTTGCACTATGAATTCTGGATCAATCAGCAGGTGGTAAACCCATTAACGGCGAAATTACCGCGTTCTGGTGGTCTGAGTGGTAAAGATCGCACAGAATTCCTGGCAACGGTAAAAGAGGTAACACCTCAGCTTTTGCTGGATTAGCTTAATTGAACATTAATGACAGACTTTAAAGTGGATGATTGATATCATCCGCTGTCATTTTGTCTATGCCAGAAAAAGATGGGTTGATATCCTAAAATGGCAGATCATCGTTTTGTTCTAAAGAGTTAGCTCATGCATAAAGAGACAGATACAGACAGTAAAGTGGGTTATGTGCCGACATTTCATAAATCTTACCTGCATCCTCGCTACTGGGGATTATGGCTGGGGGTGGGTGTATTGGCTGGGCTGACTTACTTCCCGGTTAAAATGCGTGATCCTTTGTTGGCTAAAATAGGGTGGCTGGCCGGCAGGCTTGCGAAAGGGGCGCGTCGCAGAGCGAGGATCAATCTGTGCTACTGTATGCCGGAACTGACAGAGCAGCAGCGTGAGGCGTTGATTGATGAGATGTTTTCTACTGCGCCTCAACCTTTTGTTATGCTGGCTGAGATTTGTTTGCGTGGTACAAAATCAGCATTAAGCCGGACGCATTGGCATGGTGAAGAGATTACCCGCCAACTGAAAGCGCAGGGGAAAAACATTATTTTCATGGTTCCTCATGGCTGGGCTGTGGATATTCCGGCGATATTATTGACAGCTAATGGACAGAAAGCAGCGGCGATGTTTCATCATCAGAAAAACCCTGTAGCAGATTATCTGTGGAATAAAGTCCGGGGCCGTTTTGGTGGTCGCTTGCATTCCCGTGATGCTGGCATTAAACCTTTTATTGCTACCGTTCGCCAGGGTTACTGGGGATATTACCTTCCTGATCAAGATCATGGCGAGGAACACAGTGAGTTTGTCGATTTCTTCGCGACGTATAAAGCGACATTACCGGCCATTGGGAGGTTGATGAAGATTTGCCGTGCGGCGATTGTGCCGTTGTTTCCGGTTTATAATTACCGTACTCATCAGCTTGATATTTATATTCGCCCTCCAATGGATGATATTGAAGGCAAAGATGATGCTTTTATTGCCCGCCGGATGAATGAAGAGTTGGAACAATTAGTGCGGCCAAATCCTGAGCAATACACTTGGATCCTTAAATTGCTTAAGACCCGCAAAGAAGGGGATATTGAGCCGTATAATAGAGAAGATCTTTGATTCTAATATATACCCGTTATCTTTCAAGTTGCCTCTTTGTTGGCTGCACTCGCTCACCCCGGTTACATAGTTCGCTATGCTCCCGGGGATTCACTCCCTTGCCGTCTTGATGCATCTTGAAATCTATTGGGTATATATTGTTTAAGATCAAGATATTTCCCCTAAGTTTAATATTGTATTATTTATGATATATGACTGAAATATTTACATAATAAGACATTATAAAAGATTGAAATTCTCTTTTTGAAGTAAAGGACTCGTCAATATAAATAATCAGAGTCATATGAAATATTTATCAGCCTCATTAATATAGAAATCGTTAATTCAGTTCCTGGGGAATATTGATATCTATCAGAGGGTACATTTGATACGGATAAAAACAGCACCTTGTCAACAATCTGAGACGGTAAAAACTTTTTTACCGTCGGTTGTGTTGGATAAGTGAAGCGCGCCAGTCTTCCCGATTTAACCTGTCTCCTCCCCGAAAGCCCGACGCTAAAATGTAGTGAGTTTTTATTCCACTTCAAGAATACGGCAGGTGTTGGTACTGCCAATGGTTCCCATCTGGTCGCCCTGAGTCACCAGAACAAGGTCGCCGGAAACCAGATAACCTTTGTCTCGCAGGCGGTTAACGGCTTCATTGGCTGCTGTGATGCCGTCAGTATGACTGCTGCAATAAACCGGTGTAACGCCACGGTAAAGGGCTGTCTGGTTCAGGGTTTTCTCATGGCGGGACATAGAGAAAATGGGCAGACCAGAACTGATGCGGGACATTATTCGTGTAGTGCGGCCTGATTCGGTCATTGCGATAATCGCTTTAACACCGTTCAGATGGTTTGCCGCGTACATGGTGGACATGGCAATCGCCTCTTCGGTACTGTCGAAAGTCGTGTCTAGCCGATGTTTGGATACACTGAGCCCTGGCATTTTTTCCGCTCCCAGACAGACCCGCGCCATCGCGGCAACGGTTTCGGCAGGGTATTGGCCCGCTGCGGTTTCAGCGGAGAGCATCACCGCGTCAGTACCGTCAAGAACCGCATTTGCCACATCCATAACTTCTGCACGGGTAGGCATTGGGTTGGTGATCATGGATTCCATCATTTGTGTCGCGGTAATCACTACACGATTCAGCTGGCGGGCGCGGCGGATCAGTTTTTTCTGCACACCAACCAGTTCCGGATCACCGATTTCTACGCCGAGGTCACCGCGGGCAACCATCACGACATCGGAAGCTAGAATGATTTCATCAATGATTTCATCACTGCTAACGGCTTCTGCACGTTCAACTTTTGCCACGATTTGGGTTTCGCAACCGGCATCCCGCGCCAGACGGCGGGCATAATTGAGATCTTCACCGGTGCGGGGAAAAGAGACAGCCAGGTAATCAACACCGATTCTGGCGGCAGTGATAATGTCTTCTTTATCTTTTTCGGTTAGGGCTTCAGCAGATAAGCCCCCGCCCAGTTTGTTGATACCCTTATTGTTGGATAGCGGGCCGCCCACTGTCACTTCGGTGAATACTTTCATTCCCTGAACTTCTAATACTTTCAGTTGAACACGGCCATCATCCAGCAGCAGAATATCGCCCGGGACAACATCAGCGGGTAAGCCTTTGTAATCAATACCGACTTTCTCCTTATCGCCTTCGCCTTTGCTAAGGTTGGCATCAAGCAGAAATTTATCTCCGATATTCAGGAAAATTTTGCCTTCTTTAAATGTTGATACGCGAATTTTAGGTCCCTGAAGATCGCCAAGGATAGCGACATGGCACCCCAGGCGGGCGGCGATCTCACGGACTTTATTGGCACGCTGGATGTGATCTTCTGCGGTGCCGTGGGAAAAGTTGAGGCGGACTACGTTTGCACCCGCAGTAATAATCTTTTCAAGGTTATTATCGCGATCGGTAGCCGGACCAAGTGTAGTAACAATCTTAGTTCTTCTGAGCCGTCTAGACATGCATTACTCCGTTGACCTGTTAGTATGCCCACCGCAAAGTCGCAAGCGACTATCGTAGGGCTTGTTGTGACCTGTATCAGCTTATACCGATACTTTTCGCTGTAGTGCCTGTGCTGACAGTTGTCTCTGTAGGGGAACCACAGGGAGAACGTTTGGCACAATCACTATGCCCTGGCGAATTAGCTAACTCTTTTATGACGGATATTTATTGCCGCGTTTCTATCCTATCATGATTTGTTCCCGGTTTATCAATAATCTAATGGTCTTGGCGGGTTTTGGTATTGAAAAGCGGCAGGCGGTATTTTCAATGATGAAGGATAAATTCCACTATGTGAGCGTAAGCTGTCTCTTAAGTTAGATCTGCGATCAAGAGACAGCTGTTTACGCGAGGCTTGTCAACGGTCAGGGGGATGCCGGGGCCTTATTCTTTTCGATACCATGCCATCAATTTGACATATGAGTTCGTAATTGAAATCGCTGCATTGGCGCCTGTGTCTCCGGTATTACCTGAAATTGTATGGTTATGTGCTCCTATTGATACCGTATGAGAATGGGCGCCATTAGTGCTGGTGTTGAATTTGTAATTATCCGAATCTGTAGAGCTTGACCCTTGATTGTTTCTGGAGTTGTCATAATAGCCATAACGCCCACCGTAAGCTTCACCCCAACCGCTATCATGATAGTGCTCTCCGGCGATACTGGTGGTTTTGGTGCCATAATCAAATGTGCTCGTTGTCCCAGAAAAAGTATGATTATGCGCTGGCATTTGTGCCGCCGTTAGATTTACCGAATCACTACCACCGGTTGATAAAATATCGGCGCCATCGGCTCTCGCTAATCGAACTGTTTTATTTTCACCGATATATTCCCATGCAGTGCCCGGAAACAGCACATTTGGGTTTTTATTTTGGGCAAACCAAATCACAATTCCTATAGGATATTGTGTATTAATAATGGTTTCTATTAAGCCGAGATTTTTCAAAAATGCATTTTTATCAGGAATGTCTGCGCCATTTTGGTTTTTCTCTAGCCGGTTATTAGCATTATCATTTACATCAGAAACAAGCTTCTGAGTGGCTGCCAGTGTATTACTATCGCCTGTTTTTTCTGTGAGTTGAATAACACCTTTTTGTGTTAATGAGGCGTTCGGAACTTCTGCTGTGATTTTTTGTTTTAATGCGCCATCTAATTGGGTCGTGAGTTTAGCGATATCACCATCATCCAGTACATCATTACCAGATTGTGTCGCGATAAAATCAGCTATAACAGATGATATTGTTGATGATTGACGTAATACCTTGTTTAGCAATTGGGTAGTAATGTTTTCTGTTGGAAATCCAGTCTTTAGATTTTGATTTTCTTCATATTTTTCTTGGTTAATTACATTAGCATTATCACTAATGGAAAAAGCTTTAAAATCATTTTTCGGACTCAAATGCTCTCCTGAAATTAAATAATATTATTTTATAATCAATTGGTTAAATTATTTTTAAGATAATTTTTTGCGACTTATGTCAATGGTAGTTTAGTTCGGGAAAAATATTATAAAATATCCTTATCACTTAGAAGATTAACTTTTTTTATACAATTTTGGTAAATGAAAGCCCTGAATGTGTATGATTGAATAAATATCTAAACTATTTGTGTTAAATATATGAAGATTATTTCTCTTACTATTCATTTTGGTGATTTTTTTAGGGTGATTATTATTTTATTAATTAAAGTAAATGATGTAAAAATACCAATTGGTTCTCATTTTCATGGTTAATTACATGGGGTTGATTCTTATTTGTTGAATTGCTATTATTTTATTAAATTAACTCAGTAATATAAATTCTTCTTCCATAATTTATCTTTTAGGTGATTGTATTAAATAATATTTTAAAATAGCGGATCACTTAAAGTGAATTTAGCTTAATTTTTGCGATTGGTTTAATCGTCAAATCAAAGCAAATCACCAAAAAGGCTGAATTATGCTCCGAAATGAACGACAAAGTTGGATAAGCCAGCAGGGCAACGACTTATTTACAGCACTCAATGAGCAATAAGTGGCTACTGGCTACGCAATCGAAAACTGAATGTGTTGAGAGTCAACCCAACAGCGATAGGGCTTTCAGATTGGGGGAAAGTCAATTTTATCAAAACGTGAATTTCGCAGGGCCTCTTTCACTCTTTTCAAGTTATCTCTGAACTTTGCGCCACGGCGCAGGGTAAATCCGGTAGCCAGAACATCTATGACGGTTAATTGAGCAATTCTTGATACCATTGGCATGTAAATATCCGTATCTTCCGGTACATCCAGAAGTATCGCCAGGGTTGCTTCGCGGGCGAGAGGGGAATCGTGAGAGGTAATGGCGATGACTGTCGCATCATTTTCACGTGCAAGCTGTGCCGCCTCAACCAGACTTTTGGTTCTGCCGGTGTGGGATATCAGCACGACCACATCCCCTTCAGCACTGTTAATACAGCTCATTCGCTGCATCACGATATCGTCAAAATAGATAACCGGAATGTTGAACCGGAAGAATTTATTCATCGCGTCATGAGCAACGGCGGCAGAAGCCCCTAAACCAAAAAATGAAATTTTCCGCGCCTGAGTCAATAAATCGACAGCCCGGTTAACGGCTGCGATATCCAAATTGTTTTTTACCGTATCCAGCGTCGCCATGACCGATTCAAAGATCTTATTGGTATAGGCACTGACGGTATCGCTCTCTTCAACATTACGGTTTACATAAGGCGTGCCATTGGCAAGGCTTTGGGCCAGATGGAGTTTGAAGTCAGGAAAACCTTTGGTATCCAGACGACGGCAAAAACGGTTAACGGTGGGTTCACTGACTTCCGCCATTTTTGCTAGTGTTGCGATACTGGAATGAATGGCAGTTTGTGGTGAAGCCAGGATTATCCGCGCCACTTTTTTTTCTGACTTACTCAAGTATTCAATACTGTTTTGAACTCGTTCCAGTGTATTCATAAAACGCAGTGACCTGTGGTTTTAGCGATTTCATTCAGAGGAGAAATCTATGTAAGTTTTATGAAAATATACTACTAGTAATAAATTGAAGCTGGCAGCGGGAAGTCACAATAATCCAATATTTTTCATAAAAGTATGACAAGTGTCTAACTTTCATATTGGTAATTATATTTCATGGAAGTTGGAGAATTACATAAAACTATCACTATCTTAGCAGCGGTAGTACATGTCGCTGACATGAAGGCGAGGGTTATTTGTTATAGCTGTTTACGCGATATAGCCAAAAGGGTACATTATCGGTTAAGGCTGTAACAAAATTACAATATCCCGCAATGAGGAGATACATATGGCGGTTACTTCTACGGCTCAGGCTTGTGATTTAGTTATTTTTGGCGCTAAAGGGGATTTGGCTCGCCGGAAATTATTACCTTCCCTTTATCAGCTTGAAAAAGCGGGTTATATCCACCCAGAAACCCGGATTATCGGTGTTGGCCGGGCGGATTGGGATAAAAAAGCTTATACCCAGGTTGTTGAAGAAGCTCTGAATACATTCTTGCCGGAAAAACTGGATCCAGAATTATGGAAGGCATTGAGCGCGCGTCTGAATTTCTGCAATCTGGATGTTAACCAAAAGGAAGATTTCACCAGACTGAAAAAAATTCTTAAGCAAGATAACCGGCCTGCAATCCATTATTTTGCCATGCCGCCGAGTACTTTTGGTTCTGTCTGCCACGGATTGGGACTGGCGGGGCTGAATAAAGAGCCAAACCGGGTTGTCATGGAAAAGCCTTTAGGTACCGATCTTGAATCATCCAGGGCCATCAATGATGAAGTTGCCAAGTATTTTAATGAGTGTCAGGTCTATCGTATTGACCATTATCTGGGTAAAGAAACCGTATTGAATTTGCTGGCGCTGCGTTTTGCCAATTCATTGTTTGTCAATAACTGGGATAACCGGACTATTGATCATGTGCAAATTACGGTAGCGGAAGAAGTTGGTATTGAAGGCCGTTGGGGTTATTTTGACCAAGCCGGGCAGATGCGCGATATGATTCAGAATCATCTGTTGCAAATCCTGACGATGATTGCCATGTCTCCTCCAGCAGATCTGACAACGGACCATATCCGTGATGAAAAAGTGAAAGTATTGCGTTCTTTGCGCCGTATTGATCACACCAATGTGCGGGAGAAAACGGTACGTGGTCAATATACTGCCGGTTTTGTTCAGGGGAATAAGGTGCCGGGTTATCTGGAGGAAGAGGGGGCTAACCAATCCAGCAAGACAGAAACTTTTGTCTCTATCCGGGTCGATATTGATGATTGGCGTTGGGCTGGGGTTCCTTTCTATCTGAGAACCGGCAAACGTTTGCCAACCAAATGTTCTGAAGTGGTGGTTTATTTCAAAAAACCAGCGTTGAACCTGTTCTCTGAATCCTATCAGCAACTGCCGCAGAACAAACTGACGATTCGCCTGCAACCGGATGAAGGTATTGATATTGAAGTGCTGAACAAAGCGCCGGGGCTTGAGCATAAACATCGTTTGCAAACAACCAAGCTGGATCTGAGTTTCTCTGAAACGTTCAACCATATTCCGCTGGCGGATGCTTATGAGAGATTGTTGCTGGAAGCCATGCGCGGTATTCAGGCGCTGTTTGTCCGTCGTGATGAGGTAGAAGAAGCCTGGAAGTGGGTTGATTCTATTATGAATGCATGGGCTGCGGATAATGACGCGCCTAAGCCTTATCAAGCGGGAACATGGGGGCCGGTTGCTTCTGTTGCCATGATCACCCGTGATGGCCGCTCGTGGAATGAGTTTGAATAACGGGTAATGAGCGAGGGATTGTAAATCCTTATATTGAGGCCCAAGCTGCGTTGTGAGCGGCTTGGGTTGGTGTCATCAAGATACAGGATACCCCAATTTTTTCGCTTATTTGTGCTTTCAGTCAAGAAAAGAATAAAATTGAGCAGTTGCTTTCTATTATTCCATATGGTAGAAGTAATAGGCCAACTAACACTATAACTATGAGGATTCTTAGTATATTGCGCGGAATATCAGCGCGATGAAAGGATGAGATATCATGAACAGCGCCAAAAGCGTCCGGTTTCAAAGATCTACCCACATGCTTTTCCTTTCTGCCATTTTATCCAGTGAGCACTACTGGTGCGGTGCGTTATAGCGTCTTACTCCTGTTAACCGGTTTTCAACCGGCATTTCTATTTAGTCAAAACGTCAGGTTATTTATTTCTCATCTCATTTGCTGATGAGTTCGGTGTTTTTACTGGCTTGCGTCTTGACGTGCGTATTTGCGTGTTCAGGAGAAAGAAAATGATTTACTGGTTATTCCTTGCAATGGCAATCGTCACTGAAGTTATCGGTACCTTATCGATGAAACATGCCAGCGTTTCAGGTGGGATGGGGGGCATGGCAGTGATGTACATCATGATCGCTACATCCTATATTTTGCTGGCAATGGCTGTGAAAAAAGTTGCGTTGGGTGTTGCGTATGCGTTGTGGGAAGGGATTGGTATCCTGTTTATTACTGTTTTTAGTGTGATGTGGTTTGATGAATCACTGTCGTTGATGAAAGTGGGCGGTCTGGCTCTGCTGGTGACAGGGATTATGCTGATTAAATCCGGGACTAAAAAAGCGGTAGTCAAAAAATCGGCTGAGGCAGTGAAAAAGATGGCAGACAAAGCTGTCGATGCCGCTGTAACTAAAAACAGTAAAATTAAGGAGGCATAACATGTTGCAACAATTTGAATGGTGGCATGCTGCGTTCCTGTTTCTTGCTGTCGTGTTGGAAATTTTAGCGAATATTTTATTGAAACTGTCCGATGGTTTCAGGCGCCGTTGGATGGGGGTTTTCTCACTGGTTGCTGTCCTTGGGGCGTTTAGTGCGCTTGCCCAGGCAGTGGAAGGAATTGAACTTTCCATCGCTTATGCTTTGTGGGGCGCTTTCGGTATTATCGCAACGATTGCTGCCGGCTGGGTTATGTTTAATCAACGTCTGAATTATAAAGGTTGGGGCGGTATTGTTTTGCTGTTGCTCGGGATGGTGATGATTAAGATGGCTTAGATTTTAAGTGGTTAATTATAATAAAATGATAGCTTCAGGTAACATTTGATTCTTTCGGGTTAACTGAAGCTTTTTAGTATCTTAGTAACTCTTTGAATGCTCTCAAAACTCTATAGAAAATGGATTTAAAAACTGTCTATGCCAGAGCAATTTTTTATCTATTTCACTTAATTCGGCTTCTTCACAGATATTATCCCAATTATCTTGGATTATTGATATTTGTCTATTGAAGATTTCTTTTGCCTTTTCCTCTGATATATTAAAATTATGTGCAGTTTCTAAACAAGTTCGTAATTGACTTAGATTTTTATTATCAATTATTAGCATCGCTTGAGATGCTTCATTACCAGCTCTACCCTGAGGACATATGTCATAAGCAGGGGTTAAACTTAAACTTTTGCCATCCCAAAATGCGGAATGATTCCGAGCGTGATCATCCGTATTACCACATAATATATTAAAAACTAATCGTGAAAATAGCTCCTCTAATGTCTTTTGGGGATTAGTGAAGTTATATCGTATAATTTCGGCTAATTTTTCATAACTAGCATATCTAGCCATCATATCATCTAAGCCAAATAGAGTTAGAGCAGAGACCATTGATTTTCGTAACCAACCGTTTTGAGTATGTTCTCGGTCAAATCGTTTAATGAGTAGTACATCTTTATTTGCAGATGTTGTTAATTTTACTGAGGCAACATTAATGCCGGATAGTTCAGCGAGTCTCATAGCAATAAACTCTGTTTTAACCACACTGTAAAGATCATTGCTTGAGGAAAATTTAGCAACATATTTGCTGTCTTTATCCTCAATGAGTGCTTTGGGACGTGCTCCACCAATTGAACTGCCATGAAAAAGTGCTTGGTCTAATTCTGGTGTTAGTAGTAGACCATTTTCAACTCGTTCTGCTGATTGAATAAGTTCTTCCAGACTGGCATTCTTTATAGATCGGGGAATATATTCGGATGGGGACAATTGAAAATCTAAAGCGCCTATACGGTCAGATCCAGATTCAAGAAGGTACGTTATTTCATTTAATGTAGCAGTTTCTGTATCCGCTCTTTTTAACCCTAATATTTTGTTTATGATAACTCTACGACCCCATGCATCAGGAGATGCGTCGCGGATACAGCCAGGCATTGTTAGATCACTCAATGGGGCTATGATACCTGATTTTAATGGTAATTCCGGTTCATAAATTGAGATAGGTAGCGGTTGGCTATTTAATCTTTCAAGGTAACTTTTACCATAGTTAAATAAAATGCGGCCATTAAATTCTTCTAGGCGGCCAGCCACTACTGGCTCAGTTTGCTCTGGTAACCATATCCAAACATAAACTTCTTTGTTGTTAGAAGTCATCGTATACCACTCTCTTTTCTTCTTGAATGCGTTGTGGTAGCAAAGCCAGCTTATCTCTTGTTTGTTCTATACGTGCTGAGATAGGAAATTTATCCCTTTCAAACAAGTTGATGCCTACAAGGTTAGCTAGCTCAAATGCTAGTCCTATAGAACAGCCCATATCTCCTTTTTCAATTTTTTGCAGTGTAGTTCTGGATATACCTGCACGCTCCGCCAAATTTTTTTCTGACCACCGACGTTGTTTTCTGCCTAGCTTGATTTGCTCTCCGAGTAGTATGGCTGCTTCTTGGGAGAATTTAGAATAAGCTCTATGTTTTGACATACTCCCTCCTTTTGACTTTTATTCTGGTCTTTAATGATTTTAATGAATAGTATAGTGGTCATTAAGATGCTTTGTCAAAATGAGGATGTCAATATTGAATGACCATTATCATGGTCATTCAAAGTGCAAGATTATGGGAGGAGAATTCAATGGATATTCTTAATGGTCTCTATGTGATCAACTTATAAAAAGCAGAAGAATATCCCGGAATGAATGTTAAATACCCGCGATAATTTTTATCTCGACTTTGTATTTTGGATTCATTAATTTAGCTGCAACTGTGCAGCGTACAGGCGCACTTCCTGCTGCAACCCATGCATCCCAGGCGGCGTTCATGCCGGCAAATTCGTCTCCATCAGCCAGAAAAATAGTGGCATCGATAATTTTGCTTTTATCAGAACCGAGGCGTTGTAGCATGATGTCAATCGCGGCCAGTGTATCTGCCGTCTGCTCAGTAATATCACCATCCAGATTCTCCGGTACGCTGGTGTAATAAATTGTCTTATTGTAAACCACAGCTTCGGACCAGCGATCCTGTGGATCAATACGCTCAATTGTCATGGATACTCCTAAGTTAACTGCCATGTGCCTGATTTTGGGTGGTGATCAGAACACAGTATTGGCATAATCTCCATCCATTCTATTGAAAGAGACAGTTTGTGTCAGACGATTTTGCGAAAAATGGTTCCCTTGCCAAAGCAATAAAAGGTTTCAAACCCCGCGATGCTCAAAGAGAAATGGCAACTGCTATTGAATGTGCGATTAAAAACCATCAACAATTGGTTGTAGAAGCAGGCACAGGAACAGGTAAGACATTTGCTTATCTGGCGCCTGCATTGCGTTCTGGGCAAAAAGTGATTATTTCTACAGGTTCTAAGGCATTGCAGGATCAGCTTTATAATCGTGATTTGCCGACTGTCGCTGAAGCAATTAATTTCACCGGTAAACTGGCGCTGCTAAAGGGTCGTTCGAATTATCTTTGCCTGGAACGGCTGGAACAGCAGTCGTTTGGCGGTGGGCAGCTGGAAGCAGACATTCTGTCAGATATCGTCCGGTTGAGAAGCTGGTCTTCACAAACTGAAGAGGGTGATATCAGCACCTGTCATCAGATAGCGGAAGACAGCCAGGTTTGGCCGTTGGTCACCAGTACTAATGATAATTGCCTTGGCAGTGATTGTCCGCGCTATCAGGAGTGCTTTGTTTTGAAAGCGCGTCGCCGGGCAATGGATGCGGATGTTATTGTCGTCAACCATCATCTGTTTATGGCGGATATGGTCGTGAAAGAGACCGGATTTGGTGAGTTGATCCCACAAGTGGAAGTGAAGATATTTGATGAAGCGCACCAGATTCCCGATATTGCCAGTCAGTATTTTGGTCAGCAGTTAAGTAGCCGCCAGCTGATGGATCTCTCCCGAGACATTATTATGGCGTACCGCACGGAAGTGCGGGATCAAGCTCAGTTACAGAAGAGTGCGGATCGTCTGAGTCAAAGTACGCAGGATTTCCGGCTGGCATTGGGGGAGAATGGTTATCGGGGGAATTTGCGGGAGCTGTTGCAAAATCCGCAGGTGCAACGGGCGTTGGTATTGCTTGATGACGCACTCGAGCTTTGTTATGACGTGATGAAATTGTCGCTGGGGCGTTCAGTTATGCTGGATGCGGCTTTTGAACGGGCGACAATTTACCGTAACCGTCTTAAGCGCTTGAAAGATGTGACTATCCCCGGTTACAGTTATTGGTTTGAAAGTTATGGTCGCCATTTTCTTCTGGCGTTAACACCTCTGTCTGTCTCTGACAAATTCAGCGAAATGATTAATGAGCAATCAGGTTGTTGGGTTTTCACGTCAGCTACATTATCTGTCAACGAACAGCTTTCACACTTCACCGAACGGCTTGGGCTAAAAGAAGCGAAAACTTTACTGTTGCCAAGCCCATTTGATTATCAAAGTCAGACGCTGCTTTGTGTTCCTCGTCATCTACCGTCACCGAATCAGCCTGGTGGCGCAAAATGGCTGGCGAGAATGCTTAAACCGCTGATTGAAACTAATAAGGGCCGCTGTTTCTTTTTATGTACGTCACACCAGATGATGCGCAGTTTGGCAGAAGAGTTCCGGGCCAGCATGACGTTACCGGTTTTGGTTCAGGGCGAAACCAGTAAAGGTCGGTTACTTTCTCAGTTTATTTCTGCCGGGAATGCGTTATTGGTGGCAACCAGCAGTTTTTGGGAAGGTGTGGATGTGCGGGGGGATGCGCTTTCCTGTGTCATTATCGATAAGCTGCCTTTTACAGCGCCGGATGATCCGCTGTTAAAGGCCCGTATTGAAGATTGCCAGCTTAAAGGTGGTGATGCATTTAATGAAGTTCAGTTGCCAGATGCGGTTATCAGCCTGAAACAGGGTGTCGGGCGGCTTATTCGTGATGTCGATGATTATGGTGTGGTCGTGATTTGTGATAACCGCTTGGTGATACGTCCTTATGGTGAAGTGTTTCTTAACAGTTTGCCGCCTTCACCACGAACCCGTGATTTGACAAAAGCCGTTACCTTTCTGCAAGCCCGGCAATCTTTGAAGCGCTCTGGTAGGAAAGATTAATTATATCTGCTGATTGAGAGAATAATTATGAAACTATATAAGCAGCGGGTGGCGCGTAAGGGGCAAGGAAAGTCTGGTGGGTTTCGCACAATGATTTTGTATCAGACCGCAGAGCATGCTTTTTTTGTTTATGGGTTTGCTAAAAGTGATAGATCTAACATTGAATATGATGAAGAGATGCAGTTTAAGAAGATGGCATCCCACGTTCTAGGGTTATCTGATGAACAATTAGCCAGGCTAATTGAAAAAGGTCATTTTTCGGAGGTGATTGAATATGGTTAAAAAGTATCGTAGTGATGCGTTTGCTGCAATTCACGAAACGATGGAGGCACTGAGCGAAATAGGGGTTGTCAATAAGCAAACCATGCGTGAGTTTGATTCCGCTTGTTTGACCCCCATAGAATCACTATCTCCAGAGGAAATACGCTCTCTTCGCGAGCGTGAGCATTTGTCACAGCCTGTTTTTGCTCGATATTTAAATGTGAGTAAAAATCTTATATCAGACTGGGAGCGTGGAGCAAAAAAACCTGGAGGTCCAGCTCTAAGGTTGCTTACGATAGTTAAGAAGAATGGTATTCAGGCCATTGCGTGACATAATTAAGTATGTTCCATATTGAGACAGTAGAATCACGTTAGGAAGCGATGGAGCACAGGCAAATTTACTTCTCTTCTATCTGATAATTCATAAAGACACAGCTACCCTGTGTGTACATGTGGTAAGGAGTAATAGCCTTCTTATTGGTTGCCAACTGGGTAAAACAGGCCAGGCTATGATAATATAGCGCCTTATTTCGAATCATATTTCTTGCCGAGGTTAAGGCATGTCCACACGAATTCTGGCTATTGATACTGCGACGGAAGCCTGTTCTGTTGCTCTTTGGAATGATGGCATCGTTCTGGCGCAGTTTGAAATTTCTCCACGTGAACACACACAACGTATTTTACCTATGGTTCAGTCTGTTCTGGCTGAATCGGGTATTAGTTTACAGCAACTTGATGCTTTGGCTTTTGGCCGTGGGCCAGGTAGTTTTACCGGTGTACGTATTGGTGTTGGTATTGCTCAGGGTTTAGCCCTGGGGGCTGAATTGCCGGTTATTGGGGTTTCAACGCTTAATACAATGGCTCAAGGTGTTTTTCGTCTGACAGGGGCAACTCAGGTATTAGCTGCTATTGATGCTCGAATGGGGGAAGTTTACTGGGGCCAATATACCCGAGATCAGAAAGATGAATGGCAAGGGAGTGAAACGGAAGCTGTGCTGAAACCAGAACAGGCACAAACAATCATGGCTTCATTACATGGCGAATGGGCCATTGCCGGAACCGGTTGGCAGGCTTATCCTCAGTTGATGGCAAGTCACTTAACGCTGACTGACAGCGGTATCACATTACCTCACGCTGAAGATATGTTACCTCTGGCTGTACAGATGTGGCAGAACGGTGAGATGACAGCCGTAGAACATGCTGAACCGATCTATTTGCGTAATGAAGTGACTTGGAAAAAATTACCGGGTCGTTAAGTATCGGTTGATGAAACTTGTAGTAAAAGAAAGTATCAAATAGACATAATTATTTTAAACATATGGTTATTTCAAACATCGTTGTTGGGCCAATTTTCAGGAGAAGGTAGTTATGTTAAGAGTAATAAACTGCCGGACTGGTTTTAAAGCGGCAATTTTGTTAGGTGCTGTCATGCTTACTGGTTGTGTCACTATTCCTGATTCGGTCAAGGGAACATCACCAACGCCAGTTCAGGATCTACTTTCTGTTAAGAATACACCTGATCTGTTCATCGGCCAGGAAGGGAGATTTGGTGGTAAGGTGCTTGATGTGGTCAATGAAAATAACCGTACCCGCCTGGAAATATCGTCATTACCCTTAGCATCCGATGCCAGTCCGAGATTGCATGAGCCTTCCGTCGGCCGTATTTATGCTTATGTTAATAATTTCCTTGATCCCAATGACTTTAAAGGAAATTATGTCACTGTCGTTGGCCCGGTCATCGGCGTAGAGAAGGGGAAAATTGGCAAGGCGGATTACGCTTATGTTGTGATTAATGTCACGGGTTATCAGCGTTGGAGGATTGCTCAACGGGTATTGATGCCTTCCGGTCCAGGGCCGTGGAACTATTACGGTTATCCCTATTATTCAGGTTGGGGATGGGATGGGTATTATTCCGGCCCAGTGCCTGTTGAGACTATTTTGATTGAGTAAGGTCATTTCAATACCGAGAGCTGTTGTTTTATTAATGTGTGACTTGTGACGTTGTAACTTTATTTCTTAGTCGGAGCCGCCGCTCTTATGTGGCGGTGATCCATGTAACTATTTCTTTGGTTTTATCGTGAGTTTCATCGCAACCCTTGCACCTAAACCCGCAGTAACTTCCTCGGCCAGAATTTTCAGTAATTCATCTGGAAAAAGAGAAGCAGTTTGCAGTTCTATATTGTTAATAACAGTACTATCTTCATGGTTTCCCATTCTAACCGTTATGTTGTTTATAGTCATATTTTATTATCCTGAGTTTTTTAATAATGTATTGGAATAGATGAAAGCAATAAATGCTATTCCAAAAATGCTATCTTAAACGAAAAATAGATAGGTCAATGTATAATCAGTAGCAACGAAGTTAAATGTTAACTATGGCAATAATATACTGATTATAAAAAATAATTTACAGACGACACAGTTCTCTTTGTTTTTTGTATGTAAGGATTAACATGAAATTAGTGATGTGTATCCCAACCTGAACAATGTTTCTTTTTTTACACTGGTACGTTGAGTTAATAATTTGTTAAAACAAAGCGTGCGTTATTTATTAGGCGAGTGATAACATAGCAATTGAAATTTCAGGAGTATTACCTTGGAGAAAGTCTGGCTAAAACATTATCCGGCGGATGTTCCTGCGGAAATTGACCCGGATCGTTATGCATCATTGGTTGAGATGTTTGAAAATGCTGTAGCGCACTATGCAGATCAACCTGCGTACATCAACATGGGTGAGGTTATGACCTTCCGTAAGCTGGAAGAGCGTAGTCGGGCATTTGCTGCTTATTTGCAAAATGGTTTGGGATTAAGCAAAGGGGATCGTGTTGCACTGATGATGCCAAACTTGTTGCAATATCCTGTTGCACTGTTTGGCGTTCTGCGTGCAGGTATGGTTGTCGTAAATGTAAACCCGATGTATACGCCACGCGAACTTGAACATCAGCTTAATGACAGCGGCACTTCAGCTATTGTGATTGTGTCCAACTTTGCTCATACACTAGAAAAGATCGTTTTTAATACCGAAGTTAAGCATGTTATTTTGACGCGTTTGGGCGATCAGCTATCCCGTCCTAAAGGTACGTTGGTTGATTTTGCTGTGAAATATATCAAACGACTGGTACCGAAGTATAATCTGCCTGATGCCATCTCATTCCGTAGTGCGATACACAAAGGCTATCGCATGCAATATGTAAAACCGGATATTAACGGCGCTGATTTGGCCTTTCTGCAATATACTGGCGGCACGACTGGCGTAGCTAAGGGTGCTATGTTGACGCACCGTAATATTCTGGCAAATCTTGAACAGTCAAAAGCGGTTTATTCACCGTTACTGCATTCTGGTCAGGAACTGATAGTCACTGCGTTGCCTCTCTATCACATATTTGCATTATTGGTAAACTGTTTGCTGCTTATTTACTTGGGGGGATGCAATCTTCTGATCACTAACCCGCGTGATATTGTCGGTACAGCCAAAGAGTTGAGCCGCTACCCGTTCACTTCTGTAACTGGGGTGAATACGTTGTTTAACGCCTGGTTGAATAATGAAGAATTTAGGAAGCTTGATTTTTCTTCGTTACGTCTCGTTGTTGGTGGTGGTATGCCAGTACAGAAGGCGGTTGCTGAAAGATGGGTAGAAGTAACAGGAAGGCCCCTGCTTGAAGGCTATGGCCTGACAGAATGTTCACCATTGGTTTCCTGTAATCCTTATAACGTGAAACATTACACTGGCAGTATTGGTTTTCCAGTATCTTCAACTGAAATTAAACTCGTAGATGATGACGGTAATGAAGTGCCGATAGGTCAGCAAGGGGAATTGTGGGTCCGTGGCCCACAGGTTATGGTTGGTTACTGGAATCGCCATGATGCGACAGAAGAAGTGTTGAAAGATGGCTGGGTAGCGACAGGTGATATTGCTAATGTTAATGAACAAGGTTTTATTCATATCGTAGACCGCAAAAAAGATATGATTTTGGTTTCTGGTTTTAATGTGTATCCTAATGAAGTTGAAGATGTTGTATCAGCTCACCCGAAAGTGCTAGAGTCAGCAGCAATTGGCGTATCAAGTGAAAGTTCCGGTGAAACTGTCAAAGTGTTTGTGGTTCGAAGAGATCCTAGTTTGACCGAGGATGAACTTAAAACGCATTGCCGGCGTTATCTGACAGGGTATAAAGTACCTAAGATCATTGAGTTCCGGGATGAATTACCTAAATCTAATGTAGGTAAAATTCTTCGCAGAGAACTGCGCGATGAAGAAGAAAAGGTTAGGAATGCAGCTATAGCCTGATCCTTTTCATAATACTTATAAGCACGACAACGCCGGTTTCAGCCGGCGTTGTCGTGCTTATTCCATGAAATGGCTAAGAGAACTATGTTTTGAATTATCAGTTGATCACCACAGATGCTCAGTTGCAACAAGTCTGCGAAAGAGCAAAAGAATACTCAAAAGTAGCATTAGATACTGAATTTGTACGCACGCGGACGTATTACCCACAATTAGGTTTGATACAACTGTATGATGGCGAACAGCTTTCTCTGATAGATCCACTTAATATCACCAACTGGCAACCTTTTCGTGAATTAATTACTCATCCTCAGATATTGAAGCTGTTACATGCTGGCAGTGAGGATTTGGAAGTTTTTCTGAATGCTTTTCAATGTTTGCCGGAACCCATGATTGATACTCAGGTTTTGGCTGCGTTTATCGGACACCCTCTGTCATGTGGTTTTGCCGCGCTGGTGGCTGAATATCTCCAGGTCGAGTTGGACAAAAGCGAATCTCGCACCGACTGGCTTGCCCGCCCGTTAAGTGAAAAGCAGTGTGAATATGCAGCGGCGGATGTTTATTATCTGCTGCCTTTGGCTGATATTCTGATGACTGCGACGGAGCAGGCTGGGTATATGAAGGCTGCAATGGGTGAGTGTGAGCTTATCAGCCGACGTCGCAAAGAGATATTGACACCGGAATGCGCTTATAAACAGATAGGCAATATCTGTCAATTACGTCCTCAACAGCTTGCGTGTTTAAAAAAAATGGCTGCATGGCGTTTGAATCAGGCCAGAGAGCGTGATTTAGCGGTGAACTTTGTTATTCGTGAAGAAAACTTATGGCAGGTGGCGCGTTATATGCCAACCTCTTTGGCAGAATTGGATGTGCTGGGGTTAAGTGGGCAGGAGATTCGCTGTCATGGACGCCGCCTGTTGGCAATGGTTGCCGAAAGCGGAAATATCCCAGAAAGCGAATGCCCTCCACTGGTGACAAATCTGATTGATCAACCTGGTTATCGTAAAGCGTTTAAGGATATTAAGGCGCTGATTAATCAGGTAAGTGAACAGCATCGGTTTAATTCTGAATTACTGGCATCTCGTCGTCAGATTAATCAATTACTCAGTGTTCACTGGAAATTGAAGCAATTAAATGGCAAACCTGAACTGCTTAGTGGATGGCGGGGAGAGTTGCTGGCTGGGCCAGTTGCAGAGATTCTGGCGAACTATCCTGATTAACTAAATATTAGATGAGAGCGACTGCTTTAGCAAAAACCGCTGTAAACCCTTGACAGGGCGAAGAACAGTCACTCTGATGTCAGACTAAAGCGTGAAAGAGCGGGGGCCCCGTTTAGGGTTACCCCATCTCAGACAGTCACATAATGAGCTTGGTTACTTTGATGGTGATTAATGATAAAACAGCACGGTTTACCCACGTTACTTTTGAGCTTCTTCTGTCTCAGGTAGCGTTATATTAAGCTCCAGCACAGAAATATCATCACCTTTCTGCTCAAATTGTACCGAGAGCATCTCAGGATCTACCTGTATATACTTACAGATTACCGCCAAGATATCCCGTTTCATGTCAGGCAGGTAAGCCGGTTCAGAATCACCACGGCGACGCTCTGCCACGATGATTTGCAGACGTTCTTTAGCGATATTTGCTGTCGTTTTTTTTCTCGACAGAAAGAAATCTAGCAAAGCCATGTTTTATCCCCCAAATAGGCGTTTTAAGAAGCCCTTCTTCTCTTCTTCAATAAAACGGAAAGGACGTTCTTCCCCCAATAAACGCTCAACAGTATCTGTATACGCTTTTCCTGCATCGGATTCCGTATCCAGAATGACGGGTTCCCCTTGGTTGGATGAACGCAATACAGATTGATCTTCAGGAATAACACCAAGTAAAGGAATGCATAATATTTCCAGAACATCTTCCATACTGAGCATATCACCACGGCTTACCCGGCCTGGGTTATAGCGAGTGAGTAGCAGATGCTCTTTAATGGGATCTTCACCGCGTTCAGCACGTCGCGATTTAGAAGCCAGAATACCCAGAATACGATCTGAATCACGTACAGAAGAGACTTCAGGGTTCGTTGTGATAATCGCTTCATCAGCAAAGTAGAGTGCTATCAACGCACCACTTTCAATCCCTGCCGGGGAATCACAGATAATAAAATCAAAACCTTGTTTATCCAGATCGATCAAAACTTTCTCAACACCTTCAGAAGTGAGCGCGTCTTTATCGCGGGTTTGTGATGCCGGCAAGATGTAAAGATTCTCGGTACGTTTATCTTTGATTAGTGCCTGATTAAGCGAGACGTCACCTTGAATAACGTTCACGAAGTCATAAACTACGCGGCGTTCACATCCCATAATCAGATCGAGGTTACGCAGACCGATATCAAAATCGATAACAACGGTTTTTTTACCTCTTTGGGCAAGGCCGGTAGCAATGGCCGCGCTTGAAGTGGTTTTGCCAACGCCACCTTTACCTGATGTAACAACAATAATGCGTGCCATGAAGCGATTCCTTATGAAAAGGGCTAGATTAAAGGTTCAATAGTTAATTCATTATTTACCAGGCTAAGTTTTGCGGCTTTTCCTGCTAATTCCGTCGGGATTTTATCGCCGAGCCAATATTGCCCGGCTATAGAGATGAGTTCAGCGTTTAAATGGGTGCAAAAAACCAAACATTCCTGATCACCAGATGCGCCGGCTAATGCCCGGCCACGCATCATGCCATAGATATGAATATTGCCGTCTGCAATCAATTCGGCACCGGCACTGACATTACTGGTGACAATAAGATCACTGCCTTGCGCATAAATTCTTTGTCCTGAGCGAACAGGTAAATTAATTATGCGGGTTTTTTTAACAGTAGATTCTGTTGGTTTATTTTCCTGTGCCGAAGCTTTTTGTTTTTTTCCTTCATTCAGCAATGGTAAGGCGGCTTTTATTACCGCTCTGCGTTGCTGCTCATCACGGCAACCGCTAATTCCGACAACTCGGAATCCTGCTGAATCAATAGCGTGATGCAGCGCTTTCAGATCAGCGCCTGCCGGCAGAGCGGAGATATTAATGACAACAGGCGCATTTTTCAGGAAATCCGGTGCTTGTTCCACTTTTTCCTGTAGGGCCTGTAGAATAATTTTCGGTTGGTCATTGTGTAAATGAACAACTGAAAGCGTAAAATTACTGCCTTTTAGCTCAATTGGCGACTGTGACATCTATCCTGACTCAGATTCAGCAAATTTGAGATCCCCCAGAACAACATCTGGGATACGATATTTCGAAATACAATAAGCATGTTATAATTACTAAATTATTCAAGCAAGTCGTGGTCTTAATTTAAAAGAGTTTATTATAATGATTTGTGTGATCTACAGAAGTCCTAAACGGGAGCAAACATATCTTTATGTTGAAAAAAGAGATAATTTTTCTCGTGTTCCTGAAGAGTTACTAAGAAGTTTTGGTCAGCCTCAATACGCAATGATGATTTCCCTGGCAGACAGAAAGAAACTGGCGGGTGCTGATATAGAAAAAGTAAAAATATCGTTAATTGAACAGGGTTTTTACCTGCAAATCCCACCCCCGGCCGAAAATTTAATGAATGCACATCTGGAACAGATGAAAAAATAAGAAAAATCCGAAGATTTGGTGAGTGAAATTAACCGTTATTGCAGTTTTATTAACCACTGCAATATTAACGGGTGTGGTGTTTTTTCCCATTTATGTTGAGTTATGGCTGATAGGGTGGCGCATAAATGCTATAATCAGAGGTATGCCTGATAAACCAGAGTGAGGAATGAGTATGTATCAGCACAGAGACTGGCAGGGCGCATTACTGGATCTTCCAGTTAATAAAGTTGTTTGCGTTGGCAGTAATTACGCTAAACATGTTAAAGAAATGGGTTTTCAGCCAGCGGAAGAGCCGCTCATTTTTATTAAACCGGAAACTGCACTGTGTGATATACATCAACCGATTGCGATTCCAAAAGATTTTGGTGCTGTTCATCATGAAGTTGAACTGGCTGTATTGATTGGTACACAGCTGAAACAAGCCAATCAAGAGCGTGTTGGCATCGCGATCGCCGGTTTTGCTGTCGCATTGGATCTTACCTTGCGTGATTTGCAGTCCAAATTCAAGAAAGCTGGTCAGCCGTGGGAAAAAAGTAAGGCGTTTGATGGTTCTTGTCCGATATCCGGGTTCATTCGGATGAGCAGTTTTGGCGATCCACAAAATGCCCGGCTCTCATTGACGGTCAATGATGAATTACGGCAGAACGGTAATACCAATGACATGTTGACCCCCATCATTCCTCTGATCAGTCATATGTCTCACTTTTTCACTTTGCGGCCGGGAGATGTGATTCTTACCGGGACACCTGAAGGCGTCGGAGCACTGGAATCCGGTGATGTATTAAAGATTACTTTGAATGATAATGTACTCACTACAAGGGTGATTTGAATATAAGGAATAGCAGAAGTTATGTCTCAACCTTTCTGGCAGGTAAAAACCCTGGATCAGATGACGGACAAAGAATGGGAATCGTTATGTGATGGCTGTGGACAATGCTGTCTGCATAAATTAATGGATGATGATACCGATGAAATTTATTTTACTAACGTTGCCTGTAATCAACTCAATATAAAAACCTGTCAATGCAAAAATTACGAAGACCGTTTTAGATATGAGCCGGACTGTATCAAACTGACTCGCTACAATTTGCCAACATTTGAATGGTTGCCAATGACTTGTGCATATCGTTTGCTTGCAGAGGGGAAGACATTGTTACCTTGGCATCCACTAATTAGAGGGTCTAAATCAGCAATGCATAGAGAAAGAATCTCTGTCAGGCATATCGCTGTACGGGAAATTGATGTTGTGGAATGGGAAGACCATATCATCAATAAACCTGAATAATGATTTAACTGACTGTAATTTAATAAATTATTTTTCTATTATTCTTATATTGCGAGGAGTGTCTTCATCCAAATGGGATTTGGCCCTAAAACTAAGTTATCCAGTACATGTATCCACCGAGAATAAACTAAAGGTTGATTGTATATAATTGCATCTATACTATTACCTAAAGGTAATTAAACCTGTGGTTTATTAGAGGGAGCATAAAATATGCCAAGACATTCGGAAAACATAGAAAAAATTACCAATGATTTCAGTCACCTGAATGAGCCAGAGCTCAACCGTACCCTGTATGATGTTTTTGATTCTTCTGGTACTGATATTGTGAATGACGTGGATGAACTCATTCTTCCGCCAGGCTACCGATTGGTTAGAGTTGATAGCCGGTTAGATTTGGATATAGATGAGCCTCATTTTGAATTGGCGCTACTCAGCGACGACGCTAAGGAAGTTGTTTATTACAACAAAGTTATTGTGATGAATGATTTGGTGCTTAACTGTCGTCCTGCGTCGCAAACTCTTGTGTGGAGAACGAAGAAACCAAAACATAAAGCGGGTTTAAGTGATTTAGCAGCTAAAATCTTTTTTCACTATCTGATTAGAACCCATGATGTTGCTGCCTCGAACGTCAATCAAATAATAGACGATATCTCTTTTTGGCAAGCTCGAATGTATGAAGCATTACAGTTTGGGCTTTATGTTTACGGTTATGATGTTATGACTTGTGAACTGAGAAATATCTTAACTGAGGATGATGTTGGTAAAGAGCAGAGTTGGTTGTGGGGTGATGCAGAATATTATATGGATAGGTTAGCCATTATTTCCAAGATTAGGCTTCCTAATAAATAGTGAATTAATAGAAAACAATTCTAACTTCTTATGGGTTTTGCCACACACGCCGCTTAGTTGCGGCTTTTTCTTGTTCTGGAGGTGCCGGAAAGCGCTTTCCGGCACCTGAAACTAACTTACTTTCTGATTACTGGGCATAATCCTTCAGTTTATAAACCAGTTTATTGTCATGATTGGACAGGATCAGCTTTTGATCTTTCAGTGTGACTTTGACTCCATCCGCTAATACTTTACCAATCAGGTAATCCCATTTGTTCAACTTATCATCAGAGCAAAGCATCTGAGTGCTGGCCAGGTTTTTAACTGTCAGTACACCATGTTTCAGCTTACCTTGACCCATAAAGTTATTACACATGGAACCGGAGATATGCAGTTTTTCACCGAATTCAATGGAGGGTACGCGACCCTCTTGATTTTTCGCGCTTTCGCCATTAACACTCACCAGAACGAATCGGTGATGTAGTAAATCATCGACTGACACGTTTTCTGTCGCTGAGGCTTGAAATGTGGCTAGCAATAAAGTTGCTGTTGCCAAAGGTAGTATTTTTTTCATATTTATCTCCTAATATATTATTTTAAGGGTACTTACTAACAATATTCGGGCAATTTTTCCCGTTGATTAATTGCTGGATATTTCTCAGCGTAGTTTCACTGATACTGGTCAAGGCTTCTTCTGTCAGAAATGCCTGATGACCGGTAAACAGCACGTTATGACATGAAGACAAGCGACGAAAAATATCATCCTGAATCACGTCATTAGATTTGTCTTCAAAGAAGAGGTCGCGTTCATTTTCATAAACGTCCATACCCAGAGCGCCAATTTTTTGCTGCTTTAATGCGTTAATAGCGGCTGCGGAATCAATCAGAGCGCCACGACTGGTATTGACGATCATGACGCCGTTTTTCATTTTGCTGAAAGCACGTTCATTCAGCAGATGATAGTTTTCTGATGTCAGCGGGCAATGAAGGGATATCACATCAGATTGCGCATACAGTGTATCCAGATCGACATATTCAGCCCCGAGATCCAAAACAGCTTGATTAGGGTATGGATCACAGGCTAATAGGCGCATGCCAAACCCTTTAAGAATACGTAGCGTTGCGATACCAATCTTACCTGTTCCAATAATTCCCGCTGTACGGTTGTGCATATTGAAACCAATTAAGCCATCAAGAGAGAAATTGGCGTCACGGGTGCGTTGATAAGCACGGTGAATACGGCGGTTTAAGCACAGGATTAACCCAATAGTATGTTCAGCAACAGCTTCTGGAGAGTAAGCTGGAACCCGCACAACCTGAATGCCTAATTCTTTAGCTGCGTCCAAATCGACATTATTAAAACCTGCACAACGTAGTGCGAGGATTTTTATATTCATTCCAGCCAATTCTTCAAGCACTTCACGATCAGCATTATCGTTAACGAAAATACAAACAGCATCTGCACCGATAGCATTTTTAGCGGTTTTTGAGCTAAGAGGAAAATCGAAAAACTCAAAATCATAATCAAACCCGAGCTTTTGATTAACCAGTTCCAGATGTTTATGGTCATACTGTTTGGTACTGTAAACGACTAATTTCATGGAATTATCTCCGTCATAATTTAAGTAGCTAATAAATTGTTTAGGACTTAAATTATTGCTGACGTAAAGGTTTAAATAAACCGATAAATTAAGTAACGCTATAAGGGTATTGCTTGTTGCTTTCCTATATCTTCAATAAAATTATCTTAATAATCAATGTCTTAGTTTGAGATGTATCTACTAAATTATGGAATAACAATAGAAGTAACCGATCTAAGGTTTAATAAGGAGAGGCAAAAAAGCGCACCGGGAGGTGCGCAAAATGCAGCAATATAATATATAGGTAATGTATGAATAGAGTGTAATTATCAGGCAGTCATTTTTTCCAGAACTTCACGGGCAGTTTGTTGCGCTTGATTTGCAGCATCAGGGCTTAATCCTACACCTTCAACAAACACAAATTCCACATCAGTAAGACCAATAAAGCCGAGGAACAGGCGCAAATAAGGTACTAATAGATCACTGGGTCCATCTTTATGAATTCCCCCACGGCTAGTCAGAATAATTGCACGTTTGCTTTTTATCAGACCTTCAGGACCGTTCTCGGTATAACGGAAAGTGACGCCGGCACGGGCTATTAAGTCAAAATAGTTTTTCAGTTGGGTTGGAATATGAAAATTGTACATAGGTGCAGTCATAACAATGATGTCATGATCCTGCAATTCCGCAATAAGTTCATCAGATAACGCTAATACCTCTTTCTGACGGGCCGTCATTTCATTATCTTTTGGACGTAATGCATGAACCAGTTCGTTGTCCAGAACAGGAATAGGTTGTGCAGCCAGATCACGTATTGTGATGCTATCGTCAGCATGGTTGGCTTGCCATTTTTCAATAAAGAAATCTGCCATTTGGTTAGTGTGTGAATGCTGCGCCATAATGCTGGATTTCAGAACCAGAACTTTACTCATTTTTATTCCTTAAATTAACTTTTGTTCGTTCACTTGTTAATCGCAATACAGTTATTCTATGAGTTATTATCTTCTGGTAATAGATCAATATTTAGAGATTAGCGTTCAAATTTATTGAATAACATTTATCCGTGCTGATTACAGCAGCAGGAATACTCGCTGAAATTATTGCCAATAAAGAGGATATGCTACTATGTCATCAGCAAAAACGGGCTAATCAGCAAAGTAATAAGTCACTAAGGACTAAGATAAGGTGAAAGAGTCTCAGAAAATCATTAATCGTCAGGCCGTTTGTCCAACAATCAAATATCCAGAAAACTTGCCTGTCAGCCAGAAGAAAGATGAGATCTACAAAGCTATTCGTGATCATCAGGTTGTCATTATTGCTGGCGAAACCGGCTCGGGTAAAACAACGCAGATCCCCAAAATTTGCCTCGAATTGGGCAGGGGAATAAAAGGATTGATTGGTCATACTCAACCCCGGCGGCTGGCTGCTCGCGCGGTTGCTAATCGCCTGGCGGAAGAATTGGAAACCTCAGTGGGTTCAGCTGTAGGTTATAAAGTCCGTTTCAGTGATCATATAAGTGATAACACGCTGGTTAAGTTGATGACAGATGGTATTTTGCTGGCGGAACTGCAAAATGACAGACTGCTTAAACAGTATGACACGCTCATTATTGATGAGGCGCATGAACGTAGTCTGAATATTGATTTTATTCTGGGCTATTTGCGTCAGCTATTGCCAAAACGCCCTGATCTGAAAGTCATCATCACTTCAGCGACTATCGATCCTGAACGTTTTTCCCGTCATTTTCATCATGCACCCATTATTGAAGTTTCAGGCCGAACTTATCCGGTAGAGGTGCGTTATCGGCCTGTAATAGCCGAAGACAGTGATGGAGAGCGGGATCAGCTTGAAGCAATTATTGATGCTGTTGATGAACTGGGCCATGAAGGGCCTGGGGATATTCTGGTCTTTATGAGTGGTGAGCGGGAAATTCGTGATACAGCCGATGCTTTGAATAAATTGAATTTGCGTCATACCGAAGTATTGCCGCTGTTTGCGCGTCTTTCTAACAGTGATCAGAACCGGATTTTCCAGTCACATGCCGGCCGCAGAATTGTGCTGGCAACTAACGTGGCAGAAACGTCTTTGACTGTACCGGGAATTAAATATGTGATTGATACCGGATATGCACGTATCAGTCGTTACAGTTATCGGACGAAAGTCCAGCGATTGCCGATTGAACCAATATCCCAGGCATCGGCTAATCAGCGGAAAGGACGCTGCGGACGTGTATCTGACGGGATTTGTATTCGCCTGTATTCGGAAGATGATTTCCTTTCACGGCCAGAGTTTACTGATCCGGAAATTCTGCGGACTAACCTGGCATCGGTCATTCTGCAAATGACATCAATTGGTCTTGGGGATATTGGTGCATTTCCATTTGTGCAACCACCTGATAAACGTAATATTCAGGATGGTGTCCGGCTTTTGGAAGAGCTTGGGGCGATTGACCAGAACGCAACGGTGAAGAGTAATTACCGCCTGACATTAATAGGGCGGCAACTTGCTCAACTTCCGGTTGATCCCCGATTGGCGCGTATGGTGCTGGAAGCCCGTCATCACGGTTGTGTGCGTGAAGTGATGGTAATTACTTCTGCGCTGTCTATTCAGGATCCAAGAGAGAGGCCACTGGAGAAACAACAGGCTTCTGATGAGAAACATCGTCGGTTTGCCGACAAAGATTCTGATTTTATCGCATTCCTGAAATTATGGGATTTCCTGAAAGAGCAGCAAAAGGAACTTTCTTCTTCGCAATTCCGCAAGCTTTGCCGTCAGGATTATCTTAACTATCTGAGAGTCAGAGAATGGCAGGACGTATATACCCAGTTACGACAAGTTGTAAAAGAAGTGGGTCTGCCGGTAAATAGTCAGGATGCAGATTATCGCAGTATTCATGTTTCGTTACTCTCTGGGCTGTTATCGCATATCGGCCAAAAAGATACAGATAAACAGGAATATACTGGTGCGCGCAATGCTCGTTTTTCTATTTTTCCTGGCTCCGGCTTATTCAAGAAGCCACCTAAATGGGCAATGGTGGCGGAACTGGTTGAAACCAATCGTTTGTGGGGGCGTATTGCTGCGCGGATAGAACCTGAGTGGATTGAACCGTTAGCCACACATCTGGTGAAGCACCATTATAGCGAACCGCATTGGCAAAAATCGCAGGGTGCGACAATGGCTAAGGAGAAAGTCACTTTATATGGATTGCCAATTGTGGCGAGTCGTTTGATTAATTACAGTAAAATTGACCCAATGCTTTGCCGTGAATTGTTTATCCGTCATGCGCTGGTGGAAGGTGACTGGCAAACCCGGCATGCGTTTTTTCGGGCAAATCTGAAATTACGTGAGGAAATTGAGGCGCTGGAGCATAAATCCCGCCGTCGTGACATTCTGGTGGATGATGAAATTCTGTTCAGTTTTTATGATCAACGTATACCTCAGAGTGTGGTTTCTACGGGTCATTTCGATCGCTGGTGGTTGAAGACGAATAGAGCGCAACCGGACCTGCTCAACTTTGAAAAAAATATGTTGATCAAAGGTGATGCGGATAAAATCAGCGCGTTGGATTATCCTAATTATTGGCATCAAGATGCACTGAAATTACGGCTTAGTTATCAGTTTGAGCCGGGCACAGAAGCCGATGGTGTGACGGTTCATATTCCGTTGCCGGTACTGAATCAGGTTAAAAATGAAGGATTTGATTGGCAGATCCCAGGTATTCGCTATGATCTTATCGTCGCTCTGATTAAATCATTGCCGAAACCGGTGCGTCGTAATTTTGTGCCGGCGCCAAACTATGCTCAGGCATTTATGGAGCGGGTACCTCAACCCCAATCTACCTTGTTGGATAGTCTTGAGAGAGAATTACGGCGTATGACTGGTGTGACAGTGTCACGTGATGATTGGCAGTTAGAACAGGTGCCTGATCACCTCAAAATGACATTCCGGGTGGCAGGAGAGAAGAACCGGACTATCGCTGAAGGCAAAGATTTAGCTGCGTTGAAAGTACGATTGAAAGAGAAAGTGCAGGAGACGCTTTCAGCTGTTGCTGATGACGGTATTGAACAGAGTGGGCTGCATATTTGGAGCTTCGGTGAATTACCGGAACGATATGAGCAAAAATGTGGAGGTTACTCCGTTAAAGCCTATCCAGCGCTGGTGGATGAAAAAGAGAGCATCGGTATCAGATTGTTTGAAACTGAATTGGAACAACAGACGGCCATGTGGGAAGGCACTCGTCGTCTGTTATTGCTAAATATTCCTTCACCCATTAAATATTTACATGAGAAATTGCCGAACAAATCCAAATTGGGACTTTATTTTAATCCTTATGGCAAGGTATTGGATTTAATTGACGATTGTATTTCTTGTGGTGTTGATAAATTGATCGCGGGGAATGGTGGGCTGGCTTGGAATGAACAGACTTTTATTCAACTACAGAATAAGGTTCGGGCTGAGTTGAATGATACCGTTGTGGAAATAGCCAGGCAGGTGGAACAGATACTCACTACTGTTTTTGCGATTAATAAACGTCTTAAGGGTCGGGTTGATATTTCGCTGGCTCTGGCGTTATCTGATATCAAAGCGCAGCTTTCTGGTTTGGTTTTCAAAGGATTTGTCACCGCTAATGGCTGGAAACGTTTGCCGGATGTTCTACGTTATTTGCACGGTATTGACCGCCGCCTTGAAAAATTGGCGATTGATCCACACAGGGATCGGACGCAAATGGGGCGTGTCGAGAATGTTCAGCAGCAGTGGCAGCAATGGTTGGCGAAATTATCACTGCAACAGAAGCGGTTACCTGAGGTACAAGAGATTCGTTGGATGATAGAAGAATTAAGGATCAGCTTGTTTGCCCAACAACTGGGTACGCCATATCCGGTCTCTGATAAACGTATTTTGCAGAATATGGAACAGATTGCTTCCTAATTAAGAAAATGAAAGGAAAGGCCATGTTTTTTGGCCTTCTTCTACGGGATTTAAGTTCTTTCATTCCAGCTATCGGAGTGAATTATATTCCCATCATTGTGCTTCCAAATGATTTTTTCGTAGCGAAGTTCAACAATTTCCATATGATTGAATTTCTCTTTCGATACATCCTTGATATCGAGCATGACAGGAATAATGCTAACCACTTTTACATTTTCCATTAAGGTATTGAAATATTCCTTTTCTTGACCATGAGCATCTATTTTATACCATTTAAGCTCTGTTGACTTTAATGTTTGCCCTGTGGTTAATGCCTTATAAAGATAGGGTGAGGATGAATCTACTTCTTTTTCAATCATAAATGGAAGATGTCTCCTCGTTCCAGTCAACTTTCCTGTATTATCATCATTAGCGATACTTACACTATGATGAAGACCCAAGATCTCAATACTGCCTTCTCTACCATAAACATCAACTGATCCTTTAATATCAGATCCGCCGTCATCTTTTATGTACATATACAGAGGAATAGCCATTGTTAATCTCCTTCAGAAAATGATTTTGAATTTCCGGTTGTCTCAATAAGCTTTTGCAGGCATTTTTCACCACCTTTGTTTTTATACAAAGCACGAATGCTATCAATGACATATTGATTCAGCTCCGCTTCTGTTCCCTGATAAAAGGGTAGTGAACACACAGATTCAGTACTAATTGAAACGTTGGAGTCATTAAGGACAGATAATACTCCACTTGCGTTTTTCGGTAATGCGGTAGCTAATGCTGTCGAGAGAGTTTCTGCTGAATATGCATCGCTGCCTTTTGCAAGTAAAGGTGCTATTTTTAGCCATGCCATATCTCCACTTGCAATATGGTTTGTTATATAATCCCACTCTCCGTTATCTCCTTCGGGCATATTTGCAATTACCATTTTTGCTCCCTGTCTTTTTATTTGTTGGGTCAATTGCTCTGGTGTTAGATTCGGATATGGGTTCTTAGCTATAATATGGCGATCTACGGCCAGTGAGCTGAATGATACCAATATTAAAAGCAAAAGCAGTTTTTTCATTCGACCACCAGAATTGTATCGCTAGAATTGGCTATCTCTTTTCTGAGATTGGGGCCATTTATAATGATGCAGCCATGTGATGCTTGTCGGTATGTGCCATCCCGTTTATCACCGTGTATTCTGAAAAGAGAGCGCCCAAACGTATTAGTTCCCATTATAGGATCTAATATCACGGTAACCTTGGTTATTGAATTAGAGTAACCGTGGATTCTGTAATAACCACGGGGAATTGGTCCTTTACCTTCAACCTGCTCCATAGACGGATTGTTTATTCCGGTTCCATGACCGCTATAACCTTTGGCAATAAAAGAGCCATTATGTGTTAGTACACCAGTGCTTTGTGAATATTTCCACGTCATACTTATTTCCATTTTTCATTCAGTAAATATTAAGGAATTTAACTTTAAACTTAATAAAAATTTTTAAAAGCATAATATTGTAAAAAAAAGAAATTTTTTGTAAATTAATTTATGGAGTCAATAAATTAAGAATAGATAGTGTTTTAAAATGATCTTATAAAGTTTGAAGATAAATAATTGTCAAAGATGTTTGGTATGGTTGAAGAAAAAATCATGCTAATAAAACTCGTAAAACTTAAGATTAGTTTTGAGAAAAAATAAAATCCTACACTAAAAGCTTCTTGCTTATTTTTGATTCATTGGATTACGATTATGTGCATAACTTTGAGCATAGGAGGTATAATTATTACTAACGCATAGTGTGTTAGTTAGTGAGCGTAATTTGTTGAAATTTACGTTAATCAATACTTACTCTCAATGGTCTTAAGAATTCTCAAGGTAGAAATAAAATAATTAAACAACAACACATCAGCTAAGAAATAAAATTTCTATACCCTTCATCTTTCAAGTTGCTGCTTTGTTGGCTGCGTTCACTTACCCCAGTCATATCGTTATCTATGTTCCTGGGGATGCGTTCACTTGCCGCCGCGCTGCAACTTGAAATCTATTGGGTGATGCAGATTAATTTATCACTGATAAGTTAATGTCATTGTTGCGGTTGCATTTGCTTGACCGGGAGTAATATTGCGGTCTGTCTGGAAATAGCGGGCGCGTAAAGGAATAGAGTACTTCCCGCCTGAATAGCTGTTACCGATATTTATTTGTGAGTGAATAATTACCGGTTGGTTGTTATAAAGGATTTGCATACCAACACCGGAGGCCGTTGTGCGATTATAATTCTGATCAAGTGCCCATACATGATTTAATCTATTCTTTGCTTTCTTGCCATCGAGCATTAATTGAATTTGAACATTATCATCACAATCTAAAATAATCTCGAAATCTTTTCCTCCTGCTGTACTATTAATACCGGAAAAATCGCTTTTTTTGATATCGCCCATAGAAACAGTAATATTGGTATCTTTTAGTGAACAGCTTTTGGTAATAATCCGGGTATTACCTAAACGGTAGGTATGAACGATGCGATCATTTACCCGTGCCTGAATTAATTGATCACTTTTGACAAAACCGGAACCTGTTGTCGGCGCTATTTTTATCAACTGAATAGTCAAATAACCCCATGTATTACCGCAATACCAATGGCCTGCATGGTCACAACTAACAGGGTCATTGGTAATACGGGGTAACCAGTCCAGACCATAGCCAGGACCCCAGGTATTTATTCTGATACCCACACCGGGAACACCAGATTCGTAAATAGCATCTTTGTTGTAATCTGCATTTTTATAGGCTGTATATCCCCATGATGTATTTATTCTAGTATCGCAATAGAAAACATTGCCTTTATTGGCTAACTCATCTGCACGATATTCGTAAATGGTTGTGCCAATAGGCTTATCCCTTGGAACATACAAGGTTCCAAAAGATAAATTAGTGATTTCTGGTTTAAATCCTTTATCAAATTGGCAATTAGCGGCAAAACTATAAGGGATAATTGCCAGACCAGAAAATAAGATGACGATAATTAACAAATATTTAAACCTATTGTAAGTACTGAGCATAGTGTTTTCCTGAAAATCGTTATTTGCAGTGTGCTTCTATTGTATAAATGCCAGATAAAGGTTTTTTTTCTGGCAGTGTGTAATGAGCTACACATTCCTGAATATCCTTATAACCCCATTTAACCAGTAACTGTCCGCTATTGGGTAAACCAGTGAGATAAACTTGCCCTTCATGGCTGACCATGGCACTGTTTGCTTCATCAATCTCATCTTGTTTTTCTAACCTGATAATAGCACCAAAAGGAATCGGATTTTCTTGATAATAAAGATTTATCAGCGCCCTGTGGCCTATTCGGGTTTTGAAATTAGCCAGGACCAATGCCCCTTGAGTGGGAATGACTGTTTGGGCATTCGTGTCAATATCGATATTATCGGCTAATGAGTGGGTATCCAGCGCAATTCGGTTTTTCCGATAGCTGCTGACATAAGGAATAACGGCATAACCATTGCGGTCAGTGGTAATACCTACATTATTCTGGATCTTTATTCCTTGAGCGCCATCAGCTCGGACTAATGCCAGTGTATCTCCTAAATGTTGTGAAAGAGTAATGCCATATGGATGAGCAACAATTCCCCCTTGAAGGCCATAATTCAGCTGGCGGGAATGATTATCATAGCTATAGCCGGCACTAAATTGACCATAAGATCCTTTATATTCTGTGTGTATATGGCCGCCAGCTCCAGTACCGTGATTAGTATAACTCTGTTGTAAACTATAAATTAAATTATTATCTTCCAGTGTCGTACCACTTAAACCCACTTGGTGAGAAATATCCTTGTTTTTATTGGTATTCAAATTATAACTGGCCCAGCTATTTTTTAGCCAGCGATCTAATGGAACCTGTATGCTGAATGAGAAAAGCTGTTCATTTTTATTCGTATCGGGGAGCTGGTTGTAGGTATAATTTAAACTGTAATTGATATTTTTATAATTTATGCTATAGCCTGCGTTGATATTACGTTCATAGCCGTGTTGCTGCCAGTAATTTTGCTGAAAAGCGGATAGATATAAACTACCAAAATCTCCAAGAGATTGATTAATATGTAATTGCAATTTGCTTCTTTTATTGGTGCGATAATGCCAGTCATTTTTATTGAGATTATCTATATCATTGGCTTCTTTAAAATCATAAAAGCCGCGTGTCGAATAGCGATAACCGCCCAGAGTAAAATTAGTTCCTGTTAATAAAAGATCTTTTGCATATTGAAAGCGGTAAGATTGCCCTTTGGTACTTATATTTGATGGCAAATCGGTATTCGCATGTGTTATGTCAAAAGAGAGAGAACCCAATATACCAAAATTATAACCTGATCCTAAAGCAACCGATTGATAATTTTTTGAAAAAATAGCTCCTCCATAGGTAGTGATATTATTGGAAAGGCCGTAGATTAGTGCCCCTTGGGAAAAGTTAGGCTCTCGCCCACGATTATTTGATGACTGGTATTGGCCCAAAGTGATTGAATATTGAATACCTCCTTCCCGTAACATAATAGGTATTGTGGAAAAAGATTGGATAGAGCGGTGTTCCTGACCATCGGCTTCTTTAATAATAACTTCCAGGTTTCCACTTGTTGTCGTTGGGAAAAGGTCATTAATGATAAATGGACCTGGTGAAACATAAGTTTGATAAATGATATAGCCGCTTTGTTTAATTGTGACCTGTGCATTACTTTGAGCAATTCCTCGGATAGTCGGGGCAAAACCTTTTAAGCTGTCTGGTAACATATTATCGTCAGAAGCTAATTGTAAGCCACGAAATTGGACTCCATCAAAAATATAGGAAGATGTAAAGCTGTCACCCAGCGTTAATTGTCCTTTTAGTGGGTGAATGTCTCGTTGTAAATAGGTATTAATACTTTTCCAACTCTTATCGCGGCTGGTATAAGTGGAATAATTGCGCAGACGCCATGCTTGCCAATTAGCGCCTGTTCGAAGATTCAGATAGTTGGTTTGTGTAGAGCCAGACGGATTATCTTGCCAGGTGTTTGAACCACTATAATTATAATTAATCAATAATGAAGTTAATCCTTGTTGCCATAATTCAGGTGAAACATAACCTCTTGCCTGATTGTTTAATGCTGCTTGTGGAATACTGATATCTAACCTTTGTTGACCAAAATTAAAGGCAGTACTTGCTGATGGAATATATTGACCTAAATCAGACAGCTCTGTTTCTGGTAGTAAACTGATTAATTCTGAGAATGTATTAATTTTTACCCCCATATCCTGTAATTGCTGAATAGTTAGTTTAGGAAGCAATTTATTATTTACCATAATAAAGTTTACGTTTCTGGTATCTATCTTATCTTTATTGAGATAAATATCTACCCAATAAATACCAGGAGGTTGGTCATCTTGTGTGAAAATAGAGAGATCAATATCTTCAGGCGAACCAAAATCAGTCCCAGTTTCTAACGCATGGATGTTGAAATAATCTTCAGAATAGGTTTTAGTAGAGTAAAAAAGTACTCCAACTGTCACAAATAATGGTAATAAGAGCCATGAATGTTCAATATCATATGATTTCTTATTAGTTTTATGCTGTGAGTACTTTTCCATAATTAACTTTCTAGCATAGAATAAATTTATGTGACTATTTTGTTAAATGGTTACTTTTTCTTCGGCAGTTACGCCCCCAAAATCATTAATAACTTTCCAAGTTACTTGCTTTATATTCTTTACAGGTAGAGTCCAGCTTAATTGACTAAATGGTTTAATCATTCCCGCAGGTTTTATTTCATGTTGATCTATTTTAAGGCGAGAGAATGAGATAAAGTAAGGGGTAGGATTTTCTGCAATCAACAAATTATTTTCCGTTCTGAATTTGAGTTCTTTGTATGCAGTACTTGATTTTTCTGCCAAATGTGCAGGGCGGTAAAACAATTTAAATATTGACTTAACTGTAATTTGTAATTGATTTTGATCTGACTTCACCGAGGTCGGAATAGACTTTACATTCAACCAAAAAAGTGATTCCCGATCTTCCGGTAGATGACTCTCTGCTTTTACAATCCGCAGAATATTTTCTTGGCCTGCTGCGAGTTTAAATATTGGGGGAGTAACGATAAACGGGGTTTTCATATTCTCGTTTTCATCTTGGATCCAAGACTGAATCAGATAAGGTGCATCTTTTTCCGGGTTATTTATAGAAATGGACGCTTCCTTTTTATCACTCATGTAAATAACACGGGTTCCGCCAATGACGACACCTGCGATAGCAAAATTTATGCTGATAATATATACAAATATCATAGTTAATAGGCGTTGGAATTGCACGGTGCTCTCTCCATTTTATCGTATTTTTATACGCTATCCTGTGGGATTTATGGGCATCCATGCCTCATACTGCTTTATTAGAAACAAAACGTGCAGGAAGTTTTGTTCTAAAGTTTGTCCTGTTTTAGTTATAAACAATAGTAAAGTTAGCGACTGCATCCCCAGATCCTGGGCTGATTGCTTGAGCTGTAGCAATATATTTTGCAATAAATTTCAATTCTGCGGTTTTTTGATCAGTAAAAGCCTGAAGTTTGGATGCTTTTGCCAAAGGAATCAGAGTTGAATTATCTTCTTCATAGATACCAATAGCAATACCATCGGCGACTGCTTGGTCTTTATCATTGGATAAAGCCAGAAGGTTGCTGTTTTTACTATCTATTTGCCCATCAAATTTAACTTGTGCATGATTATATTCTGGTGGGCAATCGCTCATCTTAATGCTAAAAGGTGTTGCAGCAGCAGTACTATCTACACCACTAAATGCATTTGAGCTAATTGTCCCCATGTTAACGTTTTGATTTGCAGAATCGGTATCGATTTTACAAGCATTAGCGATGATGTTACCTGTAAAATTGATCTTTCCATCTGCTGCATTTGCTACAGAGATAAATACAGAAGATGCAAGTAAGGATGAAATAATCAGTTTAGTGTTCATTGTAAATAGATCCTAATCCTGGCGAGTATTACGGCAGGGAAACAGAAACATTGATTGAACCGAGACTGTATAAATGTCAATACAGCATGTAAGTATCTAAAGCTCTTATCCGATAATCAGAACCATAGGTCAAATGGTGTTTTGTTTGGCGTTTCTTATTTAAGATAAAGTGTGGGTGATAATAGCGATTAATTCGGAAGAATCCAAAGAATGACTCGGTAATATGCTGCATTTGAGATTTTTATCTATAATTAATGACTAGACAGGATTTTTTTTAAAGTCTATTGTAATTTATCATATGGAATAAGATATTATGCTAGTGGATAAGAATATTTATTAATTAATAATTAGTTATAAAATTAATTGTGATATAAATCACAATTAATATATCGCACTGAAAAATTTATTCTTTATTTTCTATTTTATTATCTTGAGGTTATTGTTTCATATTGCTATTAATATAATTAGTTACAACATACTTTGTAAAACAACACTCAAAAAATATGCCAGAACCAGTACAAAAATAAAACAAATTGCTATATGAAAACACGAATGGCTACTACAGAGAGTAATAGCCTGAATCCGATGAGATTACTTGATTAATAGCCAGGTTGCAGGGATTGTGGTTATTAGTAACGCGGCAATAGCTAATTTTTCAGCCGGATAAAGATTGTGTTTCTGTGGATTCTGACGGCGGGCATACAGGAAAACAATAACACCTGGTGCATAGAGAACGACGGATAATAACAAATTCATTAAACCGGATGCATAAAGCAGCCATAGGCCATAAATACAAGCCCCAACAGCAATCAGTAATAATCCCTTGTTGCTACGATCAAAAGCGACCTTCAACAGAAATGCGCCAACAAGGAAATAGGGCAGTAAAATCATCTCTGATGCAATTGCCAGTAATGAATTGTAGTTGCTCCCGCTCAACCAAATCAGAACGAGAGAAAGTTGTACTGCGCCATTAGTCAACCACAATGAGGATGATGGCGCGTTATTGCCGTTTTGCAGGCCAAAAATTTTCGGGAAAGAGCCATGTTGGGAAGCGATAAATGGAACTTCCGCCGCCATGATCGTCCAGCTTAGATAAGCACCGCAAACGGAGATAATTAATCCGGTAGCAATAATGATTTCACCTGCCGAACCAATAAGTCCTACCATCAGGTTTGCCATTGATGGATTGCGTATTTCAGCTAACTCAGGCCGTGGTACTAACCCAAGGGAGAGCAGAGTAACTAATATGTATATTCCTAATGCGGCGACGACGGCCAGCATAGTCGCAATACCAACGTCTTTACGTTTTTTTGCCCTGGCTGAAACTACAACAGCGCCTTCGATACCAATGAACACCCAAAGGGTGATCAGCATTGTGTCTTTTACTTGTTGCCAGACAGGAACACCCAATTCGATACCTGTAAAGTCAAGATCAAAGATATCCATTTTAAACGCGATTGCAGCAAGAATAATGAAAGCGCCTAAAGGCAGCAATTTTGCCATTGTTGCCAGTTTGTTGATTCCCGCTGCGGTTTGAACGCCACGGAGTACCAACCAGTGTACTAACCAGAGTAAAACAGATTCTCCCAATAGGGACTGCCAGGTATTGCCGTCACCAAAGATGGTGATACCTTCTTTATCAGTAAAGAAACTCAGGGCGGCAAAAACGATAACCAGATAAGAAACATTGGCAACTACCGCACATAACCAATATCCCCAGGCAGAACAGAAGCCTATTAGTTCACCAAAGCCTTCTTTGGCATAAGTGAAAATGCCTCCATCAAGATCCGGGCGAAGACGAGAGAGAAATAACAGGGCGGTAGCCAGAAACAAGATACCGACACCTGTTATCCCCCAACCGATCATTAATGCTGCCGGGCTGGCAATCTCAGCCATATTTTGCGGTAAGCTGAAAACACCTGCGCCGACCATAGAGCTGAGTACCAGAGCAGTAAGAGCTGTAAGACCTAGTTTTTTTTCCAAAGATATGTTCCTAATATGACACAAACTGCATTGTTAGCCAGTTCATTACCCCGATCACAAAAATGAATTGGGCATTGGGTTTTTGTCGCTTCCAAGCTGTATAGAACGGAAAAACAGACTGGTTAAACCTAGAAATAGAGGGGAATTCTACGGAGGGTATGGGCTGGATGCAATGGTTTTCTATGCAGATAACTATAAAATTTATGCATTGTTAGAGTGATGGTTAAGACATCATGCCATGCAATTTATTTTTATAAATTTATATAGGATATTTTTATAATGCGGCTTATTATGCTAAGAGAAATAAATGATGAATATAAAGCACCGTGATGCTATTACCTAATTAAGTAATTTTCATTTTAATTTATTCAATCAATCTCGAAATTTAGTGAAAATAATTGTGAAAAGTAAATATTTTTCTTTAATCTTTATTTCCCTATGTAATATTATTACCAAGTGACAATAATCATTTGTTTCCATATCAGGTCGTCAAGTTAATATTTTTAGTATGCAGACTTATAGTCTCATGAATGTTTTGTTAAATTAAAATCTCCATTGTTATTTTATAATTAATTGATTTAATTATATTATTCTGTATTTTTTAATTGTTTTTGTTAATTTTAGATCGGAGTTAATATATTTTTCATCAACTGTTTTCACCAGTGACAAATTAATTTTCGTTAATGTGACACAATACTGTTCTTATATAAAAACAAAAAAATCATGTTGACAACGACCACTTTGATTTATATTGTTTGTGAAAATATTAACCTGTTATCTATTAACTCATTTTCTTGTATATGCTTTTAGTTTTCAGGAATGATTATATGTACATATGCCAAAAAATTTTGGATAGTTAGGAGATAATTGTTATTCGAATTATTATTTTTTAGGCGCCGACGAATGGCTTAGTATTAAATATTCATAAAGGTTAGAACATATGAAGCGTGTTCTGGTGATATCGTATTCCCAAAGCGGCCAATTGATCGAGGTGGTAAAAAGTTTAATTTCACCTTTGCATGAATCTGACGAGATATACATTCGTGAAGTGGTTCTGAAACCGATTACAGAGTATCCATTTCCCTGGTCATTTTCTAAATTTGTTGATGTTTTTCCTGAAACGGTGCAGTTACATCCACCTGAATTAGCTCCTTTGCATCTGGAGGATGAAGCACCTTTTGACCTGGTCATATTAGGCTATCAAGTTTGGTATTTGTCACCATCTCCTCCGATAACTGCATTTCTCAAGAGTAAAGAAGGAAAACGATTACTCAATGGTCTACCCGTGGTAACGGTTATTGCTTGTCGAAATATGTGGTTGATGGCCCAGGAAACCGTCAAAAAGCTTTTACATGAAAGTGGGGCGTACCTGCGCGATAACGTGGTTTTTATTGATAAAGCAAACTTTTTTGCAACATTGTTTACAACCCCGTTGTGGTTAATGACAGGAAAAAAACAGCCAATTGCCAGTTTACCGCCTGCTGGGGTATCGCAGGAAGATGTTGAGGGAGCTAAACGTTTCGGGGATGCGTTAGTGACAGCGCTTAAAGCGGATAAAGAGAAAGTTGATGCCCCGATGTTGAAAGGGCTAGGAGCCGTATTTGTCGATCAATCTTTTATTTTCGGTGAACAAGCTATACATCGGGGATTTAGATTGTGGTCTGGATTTATTTATCGTGTAGGTAAACGGGGGAAATGGGTAAGGCGTTCTCTATTAACCATGTTTGTGATCTATTTGATATTAATGGCACTGGTTGTCGTACCTATTTCAGTGGTTATTCGCCGTTTGCTGACCGTATTACTGAAAGAACGTCTTAATGAGTTACAAAAATACTATGAACAACCATCTGGTTCTGCCCGTTATGATGATAAAGGAGATAAATAAGTAAATGAGTAACAACGTTTATATCACTAAAGTTTCCGCCTTTATGCCGGGAAACCCAATAGATAATGAGACAATGGAATCTGTTCTTGGTTTTGTTGGTGATCGTCCATCAAGATCTCGTCATATCGTGCTCCGTAATAATGGTATTAAATATCGCCATTACGCGTTGGATCCGGAAACGGGAGAGACAACTTATTCATGTGCTCAATTGGCGGCTGAAGCAGTAAAAGGCTTGGTTGATGAACACTTTTCTTTAGATGATATGCAAAGCTTAGCAGCAAGCAGTGGTATTCCTGACCAAATTATACCGGGTCATGGTGTCATGGTTCATGGCGAGCTCAAGAATAAACCTTGTGAAGTTATCTCAACTTCCGGTGCTTGTGCTGCGGGTATGACAGCGATGAAATATGCTTATTTGTCTGTTCTCTCAGGAACGACAAGTAATGCGGTTTCAACTACCTCGGAAACACCTTCAACAGTACTGCATGCCCGCAACTTCCAGAGTGAAAATGAAGCCCGGGTTGCAGAATTGGAAAGACGTCCTGAAATCGCTTTTGAAAAAGATTTTTTGCGTTGGATGCTTTCTGATGGTGCCGGTGCTGCTTTACTTGAAAATAAACCTCGACCTGATGGCGTTTCATTACGAATTGATTGGATAGATATTTACTCTTTTGCTAATGAGCAAGAGACATGCATGTACTCGGGTGGAGAGAAGTTAGCAGATGGCAGTTTGAAAAGCTGGACACAAATGAGTCAGGCGGATTGGCTGGCATATTCTGTTTTCTGTATCAAGCAAGATGTCAGATATTTAAATGAGAGGGTCGTTAAATTCACACTTACCGAACCATTGAGACGAATCGTTGCTGATCGTAACTTATCGGCAGAATCTATTGATTGGTTCTTGCCTCATTATTCATCTGAATATTTCCGCATGAAATTTTCCGAGGGTCTCGAAGATATTAATTTTGGTATTGAACAAGAGCGTTGGTTTACTAACTTAACAGTGAAAGGAAATACCGGATCGGCTTCTATTTATATCATGTTGGATGAGCTGATGAAGTCGGATAAATTGAAGAAAGATCAGCGTCTGTTATGTTTTATCCCTGAAAGTGCCAGATTCACAGGGGCATTCATGCATTTGACGGTTGTGTAAATATTTAACCTTAATTAATGAAAAAAGGGGAAACGGCTGGTTTCCCCAAATATAAGTACATTAGGAAGATAATAGCGTGGAAAATTTAGAGAATCATGTTAAAAATGTTGTTGCAGAACAACTTGGAATACCCGAAGCCCAGATTCTTACTACACAAACATTCGAGGAATTGGGGGCCGATTCGTTAGATAGTGTCGAGTTGATTATGGCTCTGGAAGAACGTTTCGAGATAACTATTGACGATACAGAGGCGGAAAAAATGGTGACGGTACAAAACGCCATTGATTGTATCCGTTTGAAGTTAGAATCAGCCGACTGATTTGAAGAATTTTATTATCCTTGCAGTAAAAAAGGCACATACGGGTATCATATGTGCCTTTTTCTTAAATTAAACAGGTTATTTGAACAGGTCTGCACTGATCGTAGAGGAGCCGCCACTGGATTGCCATTCACGGGTGATATGGTAATACTTAGCGCCTTTAGCCGCTGCGCGTTTAGCGACTTCATAGGCAACATCAGGCATGCTGTTGTAGTAACCTGAAAAGGTGATGGAATCAAAAGGTACCATCTGGGCAGCACTGATTTTATTTAATTCTTGTATTTTCGTACCATCAGGAAGTGTGACAGTGTAACGCTCACCTTTAGAATATTGTGTTTCAAAGAAGCGGCCAATAGAACTATTGGTTGAAGTTGAAGAGGCTAAACCAGGAATTTCTACTTTCTTAGCTGCTGCGCCACCAGCAGCTAATGCAGCGCGTCCTGCGTCCGAATCAGCTGGGATTACTGCTTCGTTAGCCTGAATTTGGCGTTTTGGCGCATCATCTTTGTAAACATAAGCAGTAACAGTTTGATTACCGCCATCGTTGGTTGAAACCTGACGGACAATAAAAAAAGCAGCTGCACCTTTTTTCTTGGCTTCTTTTGCTATGGTCTCATTTAAATCTGGCTCATTGGTGTAAAAACCACTGACAGTTACCGTATCGAATGGTTCCAGTGTTACAGCTTCTGTTTTGGGTAATTCTTTGATACCGCGGAACATACGATATTTAATTGAACTGTCAATTTTCTCTGCATCTTTGTGATACAGATCAGCTACGACGCGCAGGTTGCCACTATTATTCAGATCATCAAGGCTTTGGATATAAAATCCATCTGCGCCCATTTTATCTGCCCGACGGGAAACAGCGTCGGCAGCTTCATAAATAGCATTAAAAGGACCTGTAACCGTAATACGTTTAAATGGTTTCAGTTCCGCTGCTTTTTCCGGGGATAATTCCTGAGCTGCCTGAGCAGCGGTAATACCAGTTAATGAGAGCACCGCGGCTGCGATGATCGTTGTTTTCAGCTTCATAAAAAATCCTTTCGCCTTGCGCATTAATTACTTATAACTTGCTGAACATAGTTGTGTATCACATAGCCGACAATTATTACATGTAATAATAGCTAATGTCCCACGAATTTATGCTATCAGTATGAATGAATATAAGTTCATAGAAATGGCGTCATAAGTTTTCATCAACATCGTGTTTTCATCAACATCATAGTAACTGGCACTGAAAAGTGCGGGCCGGTAATACTACTTAGCTATTTTTCTTACTCATTAGTGATGGATCACCAATAATATTTTCGTCTGGTTATCAAAATATTCGTTGATAGATTTTGCTGATAGCAGTAATAAAGTTAATTTAATCGCTAAACTGGCCTCAGCAAGTAATAATCATCATTAATCTTAAGCTTTAGGAAGGGAACATTATGCGTATTGGTGTACCGAGAGAGCGACTTGCCAATGAAGCACGTGTTGCAGCCACGCCGAGTACTGTGGAACAACTGTTGAAATTGGGATTCGATGTCGTTGTTGAAAGTGGAGCAGGGCATTTAGCCAGCTTTGGGGATAGTGCTTACCAACAGGTTGGAGCTGAAATTACCGATCGTAATGATATTTGGGGTTCAGATATCATTCTGAAGGTTAATGCTCCTGAGGATGATGAGATTGCGTTAATGAAGAAAGGGAGTACGTTGGTTAGTTTTGTCTGGCCGGCACAAAACCCTGAGTTAATGCAGAAATTATCGGATCGTAAAGTCACTGTGTTGGCTATGGATTCAGTACCACGTATTTCCCGTGCACAGTCGCTGGATGCACTGAGCTCTATGGCGAATATCGCAGGTTACCGAGCGATAGTAGAGGCTGCTCATGAATTTGGTCGTTTCTTTACTGGTCAAATTACAGCCGCAGGTAAGGTTCCACCAGCCAAAGTGATGATTATTGGCGCCGGTGTTGCTGGCCTGGCTGCTGTGGGTGCAGCGGGCAGTTTAGGCGCTATTGTCCGTGCGTTTGATACCCGGCCTGAAGTTAAAGAGCAGGTTCAGAGCATGGGGGCGGAGTTTCTCGAACTGGATTTTGAAGAAGAAGCCGGTAGTGGTGACGGATATGCAAAAGTCATGTCTGAAGCCTTTATTAAGGCTGAGATGGCGCTTTTTGCGGCACAGGCGAAAGAAGTTGACATTATTGTGACAACAGCGCTTATTCCGGGGAAACCAGCACCGCGTCTTATCACCAAAGAGATGGTTGAATCAATGAAGCCGGGCAGTGTGATTGTTGACTTGGCAGCTCAGACGGGGGGGAACTGTGAATTAACGCAGGCAGACAAATTAGTTGTGACAGAAAATGGCGTGAAGATTATCGGTTACACCGATTTACCAAGCCGTTTACCAACGCAATCTTCACAACTGTACGGGACTAATTTGGTTAATCTGCTCAAACTATTGTGCAAAGAGAAAAATGGCGAGATCGATGTTGATTTTGATGATGTTGTTATTCGTGGCGTGACCGTCGTAAAAGAGGGGGAAGTGACCTGGCCGGCGCCGCCAATTCAAGTTTCTGCTCAACAGACAGCAAAACCGGCACCAATCAAAGCAGAAAAGCCAGAGACTAAACCTGCTTCACCTTGGTTGAAATATGGCTTGCTGGCACTGGCTGTTATTTTGTTCGGCGGGTTAGCCAATGTCGCGCCAAAAGAGTTTTTATCTCACTTTACTGTTTTTGCATTGGCTTGTGTGGTGGGTTACTACGTGGTCTGGAATGTCAGCCATGCTTTACATACACCGCTAATGTCAGTAACTAACGCTATTTCGGGCATTATCGTTGTTGGGGCGTTATTGCAAATTGGTGATGGTGGATGGGTAAGCTTCTTCTCATTTATCGCTATCTTAATTGCCAGCATTAATATCTTCGGTGGCTTTACTGTCACTCAACGTATGCTGAAAATGTTTCGTAAGGACTAAGGGGTAATTGAATGTCGAGTGGAGTCGTTATAGCGGCATATATTGTTGCTGCCATCTTATTTATTTTCAGCCTTGCGGGTTTGTCTCGTCACGAAAGCGCCAAACGCGGGAATATTTTGGGTGTCACCGGGATGGCAATCGCATTGATTGCGACTATCTTCGGGCCTGATACTGGAAATGTTGTTTGGGTTATTCTGGCGATGGTGATCGGTGCGGTTATTGGTATTCGTCTGGCAAACAAAGTTGAAATGACTGAAATGCCGGAATTAGTCGCCATATTGCACAGTTTCGTCGGTTTGGCTGCGGTGCTGGTCGGTTTTAACAGCTTTATTGCTCACGATAGTTTCGCGGAACCTGTGATGGAGAATATCCATCTGACAGAAGTATTCTTGGGTGTTTTCATCGGCGCAGTCACCTTCACCGGTTCTGTTGTGGCATTTGGTAAATTATGCGGAAAGATTTCTTCCAAACCGCTGATGTTGCCGAATCGGCATAAATTAAACCTTGCAGCGCTGGTTATCTCCTTTGTCCTGTTAATTACCTTTGTGAAAACGGAAAGTACTGGCCTGCAAGTTTCCACACTGTTGATCATGACGGCAATCGCATTGGTATTTGGCTGGCATTTGGTTGCTTCTATCGGTGGCGCGGATATGCCGGTGGTGGTTTCGATGCTGAACTCCTATTCGGGTTGGGCTGCTGCGGCCGCTGGATTTATGCTGAGTAATGACTTGCTGATTGTCACAGGAGCGCTGGTCGGTTCTTCGGGGGCCATTCTGTCTTATATCATGTGTAAGGCAATGAACCGTTCTTTTATCAGTGTGATTGCTGGCGGGTTTGGGACTGATGGTTCCTCGACCGGTGATGATCAGGATATGGGCGAATATCGCGAAACAACAGCGGAAGAGGTTGCTGAACTGCTGAAAAACTCAACGTCTGTCATCATTACGCCGGGATACGGTATGGCTGTTGCCCAGGCGCAGTATCCGGTACATGACATTACAGCCAAACTGCGTGAAAAGGGGATTAAGGTTCGCTTTGGCATCCATCCGGTTGCGGGTCGTCTGCCTGGGCATATGAACGTGCTGTTGGCGGAAGCCAAAGTCCCTTATGACGTTGTTCTGGAAATGGATGAAATCAATGATGATTTCTCTGATACAGATACCGTACTGGTTATTGGAGCCAACGACACCGTTAACCCTGCGGCACAGGAAGATCCAAACAGCCCGATTGCGGGGATGCCAGTGCTGGAAGTGTGGAAATCACAAAGTGTTATTGTGTTTAAACGCTCCATGAACACAGGTTACGCTGGTGTACAAAACCCGCTGTTCTTTAAAGACAATAGTCAGATGTTGTTTGGTGATGCGAAAGCGAGTGTCGAGGCAATCCTTCGTGCACTGTAATTCCTTATCGCTATAACTTACAAATCCTGATTGGGTGACTGTCTCTTAGTTATATCCTGATTAAGAGACAGAACAAACGGGTAGTTTTTAATCTTGTAAACACGTTCGCCTAGTGTCGGATTTCCACTGAATACACAGCCTGTGCCACCAAAAGGGATAATTAACTCATATTCCATCATCGGGGGTGTTTATGTAATATTTTTTGGCACCAGAATTAATTCCATTTCATCTGCAAGCTCTTTAAGTTTGTCGTTAACCTTTTTAGAGGTAGCGGCTGGTTCAGATTCAATAGACACGCGCAAATCTCTTTCTTCTACTCGATCTCCAAAAATTACTATTGCCTTGCCGCCGTGCTGCTTAGAGGGCCATTGAATTGCTTGAGCATCAGGATTGTCATGATAAATTTTAGCTGCCCATCTTTGAGTAATATGATAATCCGATGCTTCTGATTCTACTAGTTGGCCCTGAATAATTCCCCACTTCTTCAGTATTCGTGGGTTGATATCCACATACTTGATATCTTTTTGTGGAGTAATTTGGCTGTGCGCTAAATCATCTAGTTTACCCAGATCAACAGGTATACCGGAGCAGTTTAATGGAGTATCGTGTAAAATCGTCTCCATAATAGCTACTCCTATGTTTTCACCTCCATAGATTGTTGGAACAAAAATTCCATTATTTTTGAACGGACTAAAGCGAGCATTGCCAACACCAGGATTAAATTCAGCTCCTTTGAACTTAGTTCTATGAATACGTTCAATAGGTGTACCCGCTTTCCATTTTTTGGTTTTAGCTACGGTATTTTCTGGAGGAAGCGGTATATTTTCTTGAAGTCCTTTTTTATCATCAGCCATGACGCGGTCCTTCAATTTCTTCTCTAGCTGCCATATAAACATCATTAAGTTGGGTTAATAAAAGGTCTTTTGGCTTTTTATTACTAAGCCAGCCATTTGGTGTACCGAACCAAATGGCTATTGACCAAGGCGTCTTTTTGTTCCCAAACAGCTCAATGATTTTTTTTATCACTGGCAATGGCTGGCCGCCTTCGTCTAGAGCATACAGCGGGAATAGGTCTTTGCCATTAATTGGCAATGCAAATATTTTTTTTGACTTTTTCAGCCGATTTGCCGCAGCGCTGGAATTCACCGATTTAGACCCGGCTAATTTGCTGAGTTCACTTGCAGTCAGCCACTTTGAGTCAGTAAGAATCTGATTTTTTAATTTTTCAAGACGTGCTTCATTATGGGAAGTAAATTCAATTTCTGACGGTTTAGTCACAAAAGACAGCTGTTTGTGCTTATTGAATGTAGTGACAGCAGTTACTGCACTAGCTATTGCCAGCTTAATATCATAGTAATCAATTGCTCTTGGCAATTTCACGACAACATATTGATCTGCCTCATCAGAAGGAATCTCAGACAAATTGATATGTTTGTCGATATCATTATTGTTGTTTGATAGCTCAGTGGTATCCATTGAAAGAAAGCTAAAGCTGACATTCTTCGATTTGTCTTGTGATTTAGTAATCATGCAGCCTCCGTATTGTATCTGCTTGAACTCGTATTTTGCGTATATTCATTATATAGATGATATAGCGTATTTATGAAAAGTGCAAAGATGGTTCGTTAGTAATCATAAACCTGAGTAATTAGATTTTCTCTCTTATCTAAGCAGGCTGTTTTTACTACTTAATTTCTAATGTGTGGTACCCCTGCCAGCGATAATTCATTACTGATAATGTCCAGAACAGAATAAAAATCCCGACAACCCAAAAACCGACATTGCCCATATTGTCGTTTAAAGCCCCGATGGTGCTCCAGAAAGCGCCATGCAGATCCCACTGATCAGCAATAAGGCCGAGCGCTTCCAGCCCACCGATGAACAGCGCCACGGCGACGGAAGCCGCGGTAATGGTCATGTTGTAGTAGAGTTTGCGTGTTGGTTGGGAAAAGGCCCAGCCATAGGCACCTACCATAACAAAATTATCCAGTGAATCGATTAGCGCCATGCCGCTGGCAAATAGCGCCGGGAATACCATCAGCGACCATAAAGGCAGTCCACTGAGAGAGCCGGCGGCAGATATACTCAACAGCCCAACTTCGGTCGCGGTGTCGAAACCTAGTCCAAACAGGAAACCAACCAGATACATATGCCAGCTTTTGCTTACCAGTCGGAAGACCGAGTGAAACAAGCGGGTCATTACTCCTCCCGGTGTTGTTTCCAGCACAGTTAAATCACTGTTCGCCAGCTCTCTTCCACGTTTGATCTCCTGAAACTTCTGATAAACGCTTTTCAATATCAGCAAATTAATCAGCGCTATCGCCAATAGAAAGCAGGCAGAAACGAGTGTGCCAATAATGCCGCCATAGTCATGAACCCAGCCCATCTGATCTTTAAAAGCCATTGAAGTCAGGACAATAGCGAGGCAGGCCAGAATGACAATGGTAGAGTGTCCCAGAGAAAAGAAAGCGCCGACGGCAATAGGTGATTTACCCTGTTGCATCAGTTTACGGGTGACGTTATCAATTGCCGCGATATGATCGGCATCGACCGCATGGCGTAGCCCATAACCGTAAGCCAACAGAGCTGCCCCCATCATGACTGCATGATGGCGGAAAGCGATAAATGCCCAAATCCAGGCAAGTACGTTGGCAGCAATCAGAACAACAAGAAGCGAAAGTGCGTGTTTTTTATTCATATGAGAAACCTGTCAATGTTAAACTTGTTTACGGATGATTTCTGAAAAAACAAAAACGGTAAGCATCCCCTGTACGCAATAATGTACGGTATTTTGCTAAATCATAATACTAATTAACTTGTAATATTAACTTAGATAAACTTAAATAAAAGGTAAGAGGACTAACCTGTTGTAAGGGGAGTAACTTAATTGACATATTATAATTCTGGTGTCAAAACTTTTTTATCAAAGGATATATTTTCTAATATTTAATAACCAATTATTAGGAGGTTTTATGCAATTAACGCCAAGGGAAATTGAGAAACTCATGGTATATACACTGGCTGATGTTGCATTAAAGCGTAAGTCCCGCGGCTTAAAACTCAATTACCCTGAAGCCGTCGCTATTATTACCGCGGCTGCTCTGGAAGGGGCCAGAGAGGGGAAAACGCTGGAAGAAGTCATGGATGATTCAAGGCACGTTCTGACTAAAGAAGATGTGATGGATGGTGTCGCTGATCTCATTCCACATGTGCAGGTTGAAGCAATATTTACGGATGGCAGTCGTTTGGTGACGGTGCATGATCCCATCCAATAATTGCTGAAACAAATTATAAATAGCAGGAAAAGTTATCTGGACAAAATATTAATTTATAGTCTTGGCTCACGTATTGACGTGGAGATTTTCCGATGAAAGAAAATAATAAAGAGGATATTACTCCGTTGGGGGGATATATTCTTGCTGAAGGCCCGGTATCTTTTAATGAAGATTGTCCGGCTATTCAATTAAGGGTTCGTAATTCAGGTGATCGCCCAATCCAGGTGGGATCTCATTTCCATTTTTTTGAGGTGAACAAAGCCCTGCAATTTGATCGGGCGGCTGCGTTTGGCAAACGACTCAATATCACTTCAACAACCGCAATCCGTTTTGAACCCGGTGATGAAATTGAGGTGTCATTAATCCCTGTTGGTGGGAAACAAAACGTTTATGGATTTAATAATTTAGTTGATGGTTGGGCGGGTAAAATTCCGGTTGCCGCTGAAGAGTATGTAGAAAAGACCTGGTTGCACGCCGGGTAATAAAACTGGGGTTATAAAACCATCAAATAAATTCAAGGTAGAGTTGACGAACGTCGGAAAACTTTTCGAACAAAGGAATAAACTATGCCAACCATTTCCCGGCAGGAATATGTCGGTCTTTTTGGTCCGACTATCGGTGATAAGATTCGCCTGGCTGATACCAATCTGTTTATTGAAATTGAGAAAGATCTGCGCGGTTATGGTGATGAATCGGTTTATGGCGGAGGTAAATCGCTGCGTGATGGCATGGGTGCCGATAACCGCATGACCAGTGAAAATGTATTGGATTTGGTGATCACCAACGTCACTATTTTGGATGCACGTCAAGGCGTCATTAAAGCCGATGTCGGCATAAAAGAGGGGCGCATCGTCGGGATAGGTAAAAGCGGTAACCCCAGTATGATGAATGGCGTTACACCTGGCATGGTGGTTGGTGTCAGTACTGATGCGATATCCGGTGAACACCTTATCCTCACGGCTGCCGGCATTGATACCCATATTCATTTTATCTCTCCCCAACAGGCTGAACATGCTTTATCCAATGGTGTGACAACTTTCTTTGGTGGTGGTGTTGGTCCCACTGACGGAACTAACGGCACGACTGTTACCGCCGGTCCTTGGCATATCCATCGTATGTTGCATGCTTTTGAAGGTTTACCGGTTAACGTCGGTATTTTGGGAAAAGGCCATGCTGCGGTGGCTATGCCGCTGGTAGAACAGATCAAAGCGGGTGTTGCCGGGCTGAAAGTGCATGAAGACTGGGGGGCAACCAATTCTGCATTGCGTCATGCCTTACGTGTAGCGGATGAAATGGATATCCAGGTAGCGGTCCATACCGACAGTTTAAATGAAGGTGGTTATGTCGAAGATACCATCGACGCTTTCGAAGGCCGTACCATTCATACTTTCCATACCGAAGGCGCGGGTGGCGGACATGCGCCGGATATCATCAAAGTTGCCAGCCAGATGAACGTGTTACCCAGCTCAACCAATCCCACGTTGCCTTACGGTATCAATAGCCAGGCGGAATTGTTTGATATGATTATGGTTTGCCATAACCTTAATCCCAAGGTACCGGCTGATGTTGCATTTTCGGAAAGCCGTGTACGCCCGGAGACCATTGCCGCGGAAAATGTTTTACACGATATGGGGGTGTTGTCGATGTTTTCCAGTGACTCCCAGGCCATGGGGCGGGTAGGCGAAAATTGGCTGCGGGTGATGCAGACGGCTCATGCTATGAAAGCGGCGCGGGGCAAGTTGCCGGAAGATGCGGCGCATAACGATAATTTCCGTGTCTTACGTTATGTCGCCAAAATTACGATTAACCCGGCGATTGCGCAGGGGATAAGCCACGTTCTGGGCTCGGTTGAAGTGGGAAAAATGGCCGATCTTGTGTTGTGGGAACCACGTTTCTTTGGCGCAAAACCTAAGCTGGTCATCAAAGGCGGTATGATTAACTGGGCGGTGATGGGTGATCCGAATGCCTCATTGCCGACACCACAGCCGACATTTTATCGTCCGATGTTTGGCGCATTGGGCAAAACCCTTCAGGAAACCTGTGTGACTTTTGTCTCCCAGGCGGCGATGGAACAAGGGGTAAAAGAGAAACTGGGTTTGGAGCGCCAGGTTATGGCGGTGCGCAATTGCCGGGCTATCTCCAAGAAAGATATGGTTCGTAATGCTGAAACACCAGCCATTGAAGTGGATGCCGAAACCTTTGCCGTTAAGGTGAATGGTGAATATGCCACGGTAAAACCTGTCAGGACAGTAGCGCTCAATCAGCGCTATTTCTTTAGTTGATATATTTTTTGCTGTCCGGTCAGAGAATATTTTTCTGGCCGGATTAACCGATCCATGCGTTCAGAGGATTTATTTTATGATTGTTATTGAACAGATTCTTGGTAATGCCAAAAAAGAGGCTTCCTGGCGAGATCGCTTGCAAGGCATCTCGCCGGATATCTTAGTACTTTCGCAATGGGAAGCGCAAAAAAGCCGTTGCCGCAAATCCACGCTTAACGGGTTGGATTTGGGGATTTCTCTTGATCGCAATCAGGTATTGTCGGACGGCGATATTTTGTTGTGGGATGAAGCTAAAGGGCTGGCCGTTATTGTCCAGATGAGCCTGCGTGATGTGATGGTTATTCATTTGAAATCATTATTGTCGTTAGATTCAGAGACAGTAATGAAAACCAGTTTTGAACTTGGTCATGCTTTAGGTAACCAGCATTGGAAGTCAGTGATTAAAAATAATCAGATTTATATTCCGCTGACAGTATCAACTAAGGTGATGGATTCGGTAATGAAAACACATGGTTTTCATGCGTTGCCTTATTCCTTTGTCAAAGGCGAAGAGATCTTACCTTACCTTAACAACTCCGAGGCACGCTTATTATTTGGTGGTGCGGAGGATTCCGCGACACATGTTCATGTTGATAACACATTTCTGAACCAGCATGTGATCAAATTAAAATGAATGCGCTCCGCTTAATCAGAATCATGCAGTTTGCTGATTCCGTGTTGCCTGTTGGTGCGTTTTCTTTTTCAAACGGTCTGGAATCAGCTATTCAGAGTAAAATTGTGCATGACGTGGCAACGTTAAGCGATTTTACCCAGACGGCGTTGTTACAGGCGGTTAGCGGTGATGGCCGGGCAGTGGTTGCGGCTTGTCAGGCATTGAATAGTGGACAGCGTGACGCCGCCATCTCCCATGATTGGGCAGTATTTAACCGCAAATTAAATGAAGAAAGTCGCACTATGGTGACGCGGATGGGGAAAAAGTTAGCGGAAATGGCGGTTGAGGTAACCGGTGAGCCGTTGATTGCATGGTGGCTGGCTCAAATAAAGAGTGATATTGCCGCAGGTACTTATCCGATTACCCTGGCAGTCGTCATGAGTGCATTAGGGGCTGCTCCGCGTGAAGTCATTGTTATGCATCAATATGGTGTTGCAATGACGATACTCAGTGCAGCCATACGTCTGATGCGCGTTACCCATATTGACATTCAGCGTATCTTGTTCTCACTGAATCAGGATATTGAACTGTTTTGTGATGAGGCGGAAAAGGGCGGAATTGAGCAGATGGCATCTTATGCACCCGTGACCGATGTATTGGCTGCACTGCACGTCGGTGCATTTACCCGGTTGTTCAGTAATTAACAACCACGTCTTAATCGAGTGAGGAAATTTCTGTGAAAAAAATTACCCGAATTGGTATTGGCGGTCCGGTGGGTTCAGGCAAAACAGCTGTTATTGAAGTGATCACGCCTATTTTGATTCAGCGCGGAATAAAACCCCTGATTATCACCAATGACATTGTTACCACTGAAGATGCTAAGCAGGTCAAACGGACACTGAAAGGCATTTTGGATGAGGAGAAAATACTCGGGGTGGAAACCGGCGCTTGTCCACACACCGCAGTGCGTGAAGATCCCAGTATGAATATTTCCGCGGTCGAGGAAATGGAAGCTCGTTTTCCTGACACGGATGTCGTGTTAATTGAAAGTGGTGGGGATAACCTGACACTCACGTTTAGCCCGGCATTGGCGGACTTTTATATTTATGTGATTGATGTGGCTGACGGGGAAAAAATTCCGCGTAAGAACGGGCCTGGACTGGTACAGGCGGATATTCTGGTGATCAATAAAATCGATTTGGCACCTTATGTCGGCGCCAGTCTGGCGGTGATGGAGAGTGACACCCAAGTCGTGCGTGGTCAGCGCCCTTATATCCTCACTAACTGCAAGACGGGAGAAGGCGTTGAAACGCTGGTAGATATGATCATGCGTGATTTCTTATTTACTCATTCGTTACAGGCGACACAATGACCTCGACCTGCTCGCAGAGAATCATTGATGAAGCACATAAACGGGTTAGCGAGCTTGGTTTCAACGCGCCGGAACTTGCCCTGTTTCAGGATGAACCGCCCCAGATGGCAAGCGGTGATATAGGTAAAAGCGGCTATCTGAGATTAGGGTTTGCCCGGCGTGGCGACCGCAGTATTCTGGCTCGCATGGAACGCCGGGTTCCTTATTTGGTGCAACGGGCGCTGTATTGGGATGAGGCACTGCCGCAGATGCCGTGTGTATTTATGATCTCCACGTCAGGATGTATATTGCAGGGGGACAGGTTGGCGCTCGATATTCATGTTGCACAAGATGCATTTGGTCATGTCACCACCCAATCGGCTACGAAGATTCATTCAATGGTGAATAACTATGCGGCGCAGGCGCAAACTATTCAGATAGAGCAGGGCGGCTATTTGGAAATGATGCCCGATCCGGTTATACCTCATAGTGGCTCGCGGTTTATTACTGATACCCAGATAACCATTCATCCAACTGCCACGTTAATTTATTCCGAGATAATCATGTCTGGTCGCAAACACCATCCAGCTGATCAGGGGTTTAAATTTGACGTTTACTCATCACGGATTACGGCAACGGATTTCGAAGACAAAATATTATTTGCTGAACGTTATGTATTGGAGCCTAAAAAACAACCGTTGAACAGTGTCGGGGTGATGGGGCCATTTCATGCGTTTGGTAACGTGATCTTACTCACACCTCTGGTTCACCATGATCGTATTCTGGCGCGCATCACACCTCAATACGATGCTGAAACCGGCATAGCCAGTGGTGCCAGTCGTTTACCTAATCAATGCGGCCTAATCTTCAAAGTGTTGGGAAAAGAAACTCATCAAGTTAAAGCGGGTATTCGTCTTTTCTGGCGCATAGCACGCGAGGAGATCCTTGGTGTTACACTGCCTGAACCGTTTATCTGGCGTTAAAACGCTTATCAATAAAACCCGGGACATAAAATCTGCTCCGGGTTTTAGTACCAAATGAATACTTATCATTTTGTTACTGTTACTCTTTGTCAGCTTTGACTGGACATGCAAAACCATCAGGTTTGATAGCCAGAAGGTCACATTTTAGATGGTCGATCACATGTTCTGCGGTGTTTCCCAGAAAAGCAGCAGACAGCCCTGTTCTGCCCAGGATACCAAAAACGACAATGCCCGCATTCATCTCATCACACATTTCAGGAATAACATTCTCTGGTAACCCTTCATGGATATGAGTGTATTTCTCATCAATGCAGAATTTCTGGCGAAGCTCTTTCATTGAGATAAGATGTTGACCTCGCAGCGCATGGTTATAAACGCTTGGGTCGAAATCCGGTAGTTCAATAGCAATATTCAGCGGTGCGACAGGATAAGCGCTGACCAAATGAATTTCGGGGTCCGGCATTATCTGGCGTGCCAGTTCCTGGGTTTCCCTCACCAGTTTTAGGTTCAGTTCATGATGGTACGATTCTTCATTAGATAAATTAACCGCAACCAGAACAGAGCCCTGATCCGGCCATATCTGATCTTTTACCATCCACACGGGACATGGGCATTTGCGTAGTAACTGCCAGTCAAGCGGGGTGAAAATTAAGGACCCCAGCTTGTCATGCCTATGTGTCATCTTCAGGAGCAGATCGTGTTCACCCGTAATGACCTCCTGAATAATGGCTTCATAAGGCCGATTGTGCCATACCACTTTTATTTCAATATCAATACCGGCTTTCAGATAGTAGTGCGCTTGTTGTTTAAGCCAGGCAGTGCGCTGGCTGGTAACACCTTTACGCATAGCACTGGCTTCTTCAGGGGAGAGTAAGGTTGTCATCTCATAGGAGAGATCATAAATAGGTAAAAAAGCTTTAATCCGGCCACTGCTACGTTGCACTATATAAACTGCACGTCTTAATGCCGGCTGATCGTCCTGACTTGGATCAATTGCAACTAAAAGGTTTTGATAGTTTGCCATAATAGTACCCTTACAGAGGCTAGACAAAATACGCTTCAATACTAAAGATAAACCAATATAGGCAAACCGGACAGGTCAGAGGAGAACCAGATCAGAAAATTAAAGTGATCTGGTTTTAACATCAGGTAACTGAAACAGATTTTTTCCCGACTAAGTCGGCCAGTTTATCCATATCTTCAATAGTGATGTATTTACCTTTTACACCGAGAGTATTGTTTTTCTGGAAGCGTCCAAGCAGACGGCTAATGGTTTCAACCGTCAGACCAAGGTAATTACCAATATCACTGCGGGTCATGGTTAAACGGAATTCTCTTGGTGAGAAGCCACGTTGAGCGAAACGACGGGAGAGATTATAAATAAATGCGGCTAATCGTTCTTCCGCGTTTTTCTTAGATAACAACAATATCATTTCTTGGTCGCCTTTAATTTCCCCGCTCATCAGACGCATCATTTGCTGGCGAAGATTAGGCATTTTACCGGACAGGTCATCCAGTGTTTCAAACGGAATTTCACAAACCATTGATGTTTCCAGGGCTTGAGCAAAACTTGGATGCTGAGTATTAAGGATGGCGTCAAAACCCACTAAATCCCCTGCAAGATGGAAACCTGTGATCTGTTCATCACCTTCTTCAGTGATGGTGTAGCTTTTAATAGTTCCAGAACGGATAGCATAAAGAGATTTCAACTCATCTCCTGCTTTAAATAAAGTTTGCCCTTTCTGGATAGGTTTCTTACGCTCAATGATATTATCGAGCTGGTCAAGCTCGTGCTCATTCAGGGTGAAAGGGATGCACAGCTGGCTAATGCTGCAATCCTGGCAGTGGATCGCACAACCACCAGACTGGATTCGACGAATAACACGTTTTTCCTGGATCATATGGTATGCTCATTGAAATATTGATATAACGCAACTTTAGCATTTCTTGATGATTCTGGTAAGAACTATAATAGCTTTCTGCAATTTATTCGGGAAAGAGTATTACCTGTATCCCGATTATTAAGAAATTATTACATTGCATAAAGCTGATGTTTAGTGATTTTCATAGCAAGACTATATTCAATATCAGCGACTTGTATTTAACCGAGGATTTCTTGTTTGGGAAAGTAGAGTGAAAAATATTCTTGGTGCTGAGGAAAAGCAAGGCATTGCGATATTGGGCAAGGCGTTGCAATTCGTTCATTAATATTTGTGATATTATCGACAATATGCGATTAATAATGTTGCATCTTTACGCCTCCCACGATATAGGCTGGAACCAGCGAGAATAGGCGTGATTTGGAAAATCAACCAAAAAACAATCACACGCTACACTCCTTCACCCAGTGCGGAAAAAGCAGCCTATGCTAACCCCAACCGCTGTTTTTCCATTCTCCATTTAAATCTATCTGTTTTTTTATTTTTCTGACAAGTCAGATTATTATTCTATATAAAGGTTTATAGATAGATAAGACAAATCTGAAAATAGGGTTTGAATTTAATAGCCAATTTTTGATTTTATTGGTAAATACAACTATTTAAACGATAAAAAAATAATCTACAGCATGGTGCTGTAGATTTAGGCTATTGCGTTAAGAAAATAGATATGAGAGTTTATATTTCAGGCGATGTGTGATGCTTAAATGTATAGTAGTATAATAAGAGGTAAAAGTGCGTAATACGCTATTTTTGTCCCTATCTCGTTAGCGCAATCTCGCAACTTTCGATAATTTATTTATCAGAGGATATGGAGAGCACAACGAGTATTCTTTAAGAAATTCGCTTTCAACCACAAAAGACGCTCTAATTGTCACGAATTTATTTGATATCGGATATAGTTGAATAACATTTATCTATAAAAATTAGTTGGAATTATAATGGATAATCATAAGAACATACATGTTTTACCGAAAAGTCAGTATTTGACTTCTTTGCATACAAAAGCGCGTAATCGTAACGCCGAACAATCGGAGTTTGTGTTTTACTCTGATCGTATTATTCGATTATTATTAGAGGCAGCATCTGAATTGCTACCCTATACCTCTCATCATATTCAAACCCCAATTGGGGATATTTATAATGGGACTGTTTTAAATACTAAGCTTTGTGGTGTTTCGATAATACGCGCCGGAGAAAGCATAGAAGGCGAATATAGAAAAATGTATCCTGATTTCCCAACGGGAAAAATTCTTATTCAAAGAGATAAATTGACAAAATTGCCTCATTACTATTATTCGAATTTACCTGATGATATTGCGACGAGAACTATTTTACTTTTTGAGCCTATGTTGGCGACGGGCGGATCATTAGCTAAGGCTATCGATTTATTAAAAGAAAAAAGCGTACCTGAAGATAATATTATCGTTGTTAATTTTCTTTCTTCTCCTGTTGGTCTTCACAGAATCATGACATCATATCCTAAAATTCAACTTGTTACTTCTTCAATTGAAAGTGGGCTTAATGAAGATGCTTTTATGAATCCAGGCATTGGTGATTTTGGTGATCGATATTTTGGAACTTATAGACCATCATGAATACTATATAACAAGAGTAGAATAATTATCTTTTAGAATTAAAAGGGTTACATATGCCACATATTAGTATAAAACATTTTCCTGCCCATCTCTCACAAGAAGATAAAGATATCTTATCTTTAGAATTGACAAAGGTGGTAACAAAGATGTTTGGTTGTAGAGAAGAGGTTATTTCCATTTCATTAGAGCCGATCGAAAAAGAAAAATGGAATGAAGAGGTTTATTTTCCTGAAATTAAACTCAAAGAAACCTTGTTGATTAAATTGCCAAATTATTAAGTTATTTTTATAACTGAGGATCTTTTAAAGATATTTTTAATGAATAAAATACTCATTTTTGATTTAGACGGTACATTGTTTGATACTTCTCGAGCAATAGTAGAAACGTTCAATGCTGTTTTTAAGGTACTAAAGATTCCATTAGCAGGAGATGAAAACATTCGCGCTACAATTGGCCTGCCTTTAGAGAAAGCATTTGCAACGCTCTTAAATATATTTGTTGAAGAGCCGTTAATCTCTAAAGCTGTTGAACAATATCAATTGCAGTATCGTCGATGTATTCTGCCAAAAGCAAAGGAATTGTTATTTCCTGGTGTTGAAGATGGATTAATCGCTTTAAACAAAAAAGATGTAAAACTATCGGTAGCGACCAGTAAATTTACAGCAAGTGCGACAGCATTACTTCAGGCTGCGGGTATAGACGCTGTGTTTGATAGGGTAATTGGTGCAGATCAAGTTTCAAAACCTAAACCAGATCCGGAATCAGGAAGGAAAATTTTAGAATATTACAATGCTATGCCAGAGATGGCTGTTATGGTTGGTGATACAACTCACGATATTTATATGGCAAATGCAGTTGGCATGCGATCAATAGCAGTGACATATGGTATACATAGTGTCTGTATGTTGGAAGAAGCCCAACCAACTTGGATTGCTAATTGTTTTTATAACGTACTCCATATTATTGAGGAGAATATACTTAAGTGATTAATAAGATAAGAAATATCTTACTGGCAATTATTGGTGGCAGTTTACTGACATTGATGATTTACACTAATAGCATATTGTCGAAAAGTACAACACCCTTTTTTGCATCATGGGTAGCCCATGGTATTGGCGCGATTGTTGCTTTAATATTATTCATTATTGTAGCCAAGTTCTTTTCTAAAAAAGAAATGGACGAAAATAAACATAGGAAATCGAATATTCCTATATGGTTTTATCTTGGTGGTATTCCTGGTGCGCTTACCGTTGTGCTAGCTGCTGTTGCTATTAATGGTGGGCTGCCATTATCTAGTACAATTTCATTAGGGTTAGTTGGGCAAATAATTTTTGGTTTGGTTGCTGATCATTTCGGACTTTTAAGAACAAGAAAAAGAAAGATAGTGATACAAGATTTATATGTTATTTTCTTTGTTCTATTTGGCAGTATGTTAATTCTGTTTGGGGGAAGCAACTAATGTTGAGTTTGATTTTTATTGCTTTTTTAAATGGCATATTTATAGCGGCGACAAGGACGATTAATGGGCAATTAAGTGTCTCGGTGGGTTCTTTTGGTGCTTCACTTTGGAATCATATTGGTGGTTTTTTTCTCTTAACAGTGATATTAACGCTTTTATCGAGTTGGCAATGGAATGAATGGGATTTTGACTCTATTCCAGCAGCGGCTTATATGGGTGGGGTTTTTGGTGCTCTGTTTGTGGCTGTCAGTAGCTATATTTTCCCTAAACTAGGTGCGATGAATGCCGCCATCCTTGTTATTGCCGGGCAAATGTTATCAGCGGTACTGCTTGATTGGTTATATCAGGGGATTACTCCTGGGTTAGTAAAGATTGTTGGAGTATTGTTTGTGTTAGTAGGAATTTATCTAACTAGAAAAACAACTGAGTCAAAATAAGAATAGAATCAACGATAAGGTAAAAAAATGATTAACAAACTACTTAATGATCGTTCATATCATATTGAATTTAACGGTCATCTTACTAATCACGTTAAGCATGCTGTTATAGCGCTGCATGGCTTGGGCATCAGTGCTGGCAGAATTAAAGACTATTATGATAATTATGCAAAATTGACGCCCTATGGTATGGGGCTTGAACCACCTAAAACATTAAAGCATGTGATAGACAGTACGAATTGGAAATATTTCTTAGGCAAGAGAACAAGTTATTCTTCTTACTGTGATTATTTTGAAGAGGAAATTAAAAATAAAGGGATTGAACAGGTATTGCAAGAATATATGCCGACTCTTTTGTCTGGGTGGGCTGGTGCATTAACTCACGGTACAATTCATTTAGGTTGGGCATTGGATATCGATCATCCTTGGATGATTATTGAAGGGCTTGCTTATATGGCATTCTCCTATGTTCCTTGTCATTCAGAGAGAGCATTTATTGATAGTTCTTTAAACGACAAGAATGCTTTTGATTCTATATTGAGAATTTCAATGCTGTGGGAGGAAAGGAAAGTAGAATTAACCGATTGGGTAAATTCATTGGTTGATAATGAAAATTTGGCCGATACCGATTTAATACATCCTGAATTAAGAAGATCAGGCCTGCAATATCGTATTGCTCGTCTCTTGATGCAAGGCCACCCAGAAATATATCGTTTGCCGGTTTGGATTGAGACCCAAAATGCAGAAGAAAGTTGGGCTCAGTTGTTCTATGTCATAACATTGATTTATCTCGCTAAGCCGGGTGATTTTTTGCTTCTTCATTTGATTACCTCGTTGTTTGCAATGAGAAAGATCTCTGCACGTTTACCGGCGGAAGAAAGTAAAAATATTATTAAATGTTATTGGGTTGGCATGTTATGCATTTTGTTTTCAACGACTGATTTATCGAAACCTGCTAAATTTTCTGCGCTTAATCAGACTTATTCTTTCAGGCAGGATGAAATAACCTATCCTCTTTGGGAGCAGGAATGGACGCATATTATTGCCAGGGCATTAGAGGAAGAAGAAGAACATAATCCAAAACTGGTTTATGTCATGAATCAATTGTGGAAAGAATATGGTTTAACCATTTATAGGGCAGCCGCAAATCAGTTTACAAGTACCCCTTTGCTTCCTCCTTCTTTCGAAGAAGCACCGATTGAATAATAAACTGGCTCTATTGTTTTATTAAAATATTATTTAATGGAGATAATGATGAGTTATATAATAGATAAATTAGCTTGGATTTGTATTTGAATTTAAAGGAGAGATACGAGCGTCATCGGAGATTGAGAAAATAGCATGGATGAACTATGACGATAAGGAAAGGTGTTCTCTTGTCTCTCAATTAATATTGGAATATTTAAAGAACAATGAATTAATTGATTGATAATGCTATATCGTGATGAGGTGCATTTTGATAGATGAATCTTATCACGAAATTACAAATAAATGATTCAGAATTACCGGGGAGAATAATAATCGTTTTATTTACGGAGAGTATTGAATAATCATAATTTAAATTTTTTGATTTCTTCATCTAATAAATTAATTTTTTAGATAATCTTTAAGGTATTGTCTTATACGAATGCCAGATTACTTATAGTAATTGGCAAGGATATTAATTTGCCTCGAAGAGTGTGTCTTTGTTGAATTTAATTAATTGAATGATTTTAATAAAATATAAGTCATCAATCATGATCAAAAAGACACTTATAATTTCGTAGATAAAATGTCATTTTTAACTACGGCGATATTTACTTCATTATTATATAAAGTAACTGAAAATGTTAGAAAATAATATTAAACAATGTGATTTAATCACTGATGTTTGCCTTAAAGAAGACGCAATAACATTGATGGATATGCTTGAAAGTCAACTAAAGCACCAGGCAGATGGATATGTTGTTATTGATAAAGAACAATCGCTTAATTACGCTGATTTCTATTTTAAAGTGAAAGAGATTGGATATTGTCTATCAGAAATGAGCTCAAAAAATTCAGTGGGTATTGGGCTTTTTTGTGACCCTTCTATAGATTTAATTTGTGGTGCGTGGGGTATTTTATCAGCGAATAAAGCCTATTTGCCTTTATCGCCTGACTATCCAGCTGAGCGCCTCAAATATATGATAGAGGATTCTGGCATTGATGTGATTTTTACCCAATCGCATTTAAAAGAACAGTTACAGGACATTGCACCAAAATCAGTATTAATTATAACACCGGAAGATGTCGCTCTGACGATAAAAACACGAACAATAGAAGATATTCTAAATACGGATCGAGTTCCCAACCCAACCAGCCTGGCTTATATTATTTATACTTCGGGTAGTACGGGTAAACCAAAGGGAGTTATGATTGAGCATCACAGTATTGTGAATCAAATGAGATTTCTTGCAAAAGCGTTCAGCTTAGGGAAGCACTCTCGAATTTTGCAGAAAACGCCGATGAGTTTTGATGCTGCTCAATGGGAAATTTTAGCGCCTGCAATAGGTGTCCAAGTGATTATTGGCCCTGTAGGATGCTATCGCGATCCGGATGCGATTATTAAAACAATTCTTCAACATCAAGTGACGACTTTGCAATGTGTTCCTACTTTACTGCAAGCGTTACTAGATAATCCTAATTTTTTGGATTGCTTATCACTGACTCAAGTATTCAGTGGAGGAGAGGCGCTGACAACCAAATTAGCCGCTCAATTTTTGAATAGCTTTACTCACTGTGAATTAATCAATTTATATGGTCCAACAGAATGTACGATTAATTCATCCTATTTCCGGGTGACAAATGAAACTTTGCCAAATTATCAAACATCTATTTCAATTGGTATACCTGTAGATAATACAGAATACTACGTTCTTGATAAGAATAGATTACCTGTGGCGGTGGGAGAAATTGGCGAGCTTTATATTTCGGGTATTCAGTTAGCACGTGGCTATTTGCATAAGCCAGAAATGACAAAAGATAAATTTATTTATAATCACCTTGCATTTGAAACTAAATACCCGTGGTTATATCGAACGGGAGATCTCGTGACCAGAGGGGCCGATGGTAATACTTATTTTGTTGGTCGGGTTGATAGCCAGGTCAAGTTACGAGGTTATCGTATTGAGCTTGATGAAATACGTCATGCGATTGAAGAACATAGCTGGATAAAGACGGCGGCAATGTTAATTAAGAAAGATGCCAGAACGGGTTTCCAAAATCTCATAGCATGTGTGGAATTGGATGATAAAGAAGCCGCGCTGATGGATCAAGGTAATAGTAGCTCACATCACAAATCAAAAGCCAATAAACTACAGGTGAAAGCTCAACTTTCTAATTCTGGTTGTCGAAATGAAGAATTATGTGAGAATCGTCCTGTAATCTTACTGCCTTATAAAGAAGGAGAGATAAAACAAAGAGAATATGCATTTGGGCGCAAGACATATCGCTATTTTGAAGGGACAGAAATAACGGTAGAGCAACTAAAAGCATTGCTGACAACTCCTCAGCCGAGTGAAATTTTCTCTTTGCCACTGAGTAATTTAACACTTAAGGATTTTGGCTATGTATTGCGTTATTTTGGTCAATTTACCAGTCATCAACGTTTATTGCCAAAATATGCCTATGCTTCACCGGGTGCTCTCTATGCGACTCAAATGTATTTTGAATTGCATCATGTTCTCGGTTTGGATGCGGGGATTTACTATTATCATCCCGTGACTCATAAGTTAATAAAAATTTCAACATTGAGTCGTCGGGAAAAACCAACGATAAAAGTACATTTTATTGGAAAGCATGAAGCCATTGAGCCCGTTTATAAGAACAACATACAAGAAGTTCTGAAAATGGAAGTGGGTCATATGATGGGGCTCTTTGACGACATATTACCGGAAATCGGTTTGGGTCTTGGTGAAAGTGAATATCAAGCTGAATGTCCTGATTGGTATGATGGTAATATTCAGGATTATTACCTTGGTGCATTTGAAATCTGTAACTATGAAAATAGATTACCACCATTTGATACCGATCTTTATTTGCAAACACATGTCAATAAAATACCTGAGATGCCATGTGGTTTATATCACTTTTCTAACGGGGAATTTGTGCGAGTAAGTGATGATATTGTTCGGAAAAAGGATGTTATCGCGATTAATCAGCAAGTTTATGATCGTTCCAGTTTTGGGGTGTCAATTATTCCACGTGGTGTCCCTGAATGGCATTATTATATTACACTGGGTCGTCGATTACATGCGTTGCAAAGTAATCAATTGTGTATTGGATTAATGTCATCTGGTTACAGCTCAGAGAGCAATAACGATTTACCTTCGGCGAAAAGGATGCGATCTATTCTTAATGCGCTTGATAGACCTATGGCGGCATTTTATTTCTGTATAGGTGGGAGTATTAGCCAAGAGCAATATACTTGTGAAGGTATGAAAGAAGATGTTGTTCATATGAAAGGGCCAGTTGAGATCATTAAAGATGATCTTCATCAGCAACTCCCTCAATATATGATTCCAAATAAGGTATTAGTTTTCGATAAATTACCTTTGGCAGCTAATGGAAAAGTGGATTACCAGTCTTTGTCAAAATCTAAATCAGTGGAGGATATTTCAACACAGAGACCATTAGTGCCATTACGGACAGATACTGAATTGAGGCTTGGAAAAATTTGGATGGAAGTGATGAAATGGGATTCAGTATCTGCACACGATGATTTTTTCGAGAGTGGAGGTAATTCTTTGATGGCCGTTGCTATGGTTAATAAGATCAATGAGGCCTTTAATATTCGTTTTCCGCTACAAATACTTTTTCAATCTCCCAATATAGAAGAATTGGCTAAATGGATTGAGCAAGCCGATGCTAAAACAATATCAAGATTACTTTTATTGAATCAGGCAAGCAAGGACCCAATTTACTGTTGGCCGGGTTTAGGCGGATATCCTATGAGTTTGAGATTGCTGGCTAATAAAGTGGTTCCCGACAGGGCATTTTATGGAATACAGGCATATGGGATAAACGAGAGTGAAATACCGTTTTCTTCTATCCAGAAAATGGCAGAGGAAGATATTAAAGAGATAAAGAAAATACAGCCAGAAGGGCCCTATACATTATGGGGGTATTCATTTGGTGCCCGGGTAGCATTTGAGGCTGCGTACCAGCTTGAACAAGCTGGAGAAGAAATTAAGGCGTTGAACTTGCTGGCGCCGGGATCGCCTCATCTTCACATGGAACAAGAAAAATATCATGATGAAGGAGCTGAATTTACTAATCCGGCTTTTGTTCAAATACTTTTTTCTGTATTTGCTCGTTCAATCAGTAGTCCAATGGTTAAAACTTGCTTAGAGCAGGTGAATAGTGAAGCGACATTTATTAACTTTATATGTAGCCGCTTTAAAAACTTGGAGCCATCATTAGTAAAACGTATCGTTAGGATTGTGACTTTGACTTATGATTTCAAGTACAGTTTTGATGAGCTTGATCACAGATATCTAAAGGCACCTATAACTATTCTCAAGGCGAATAAAGATAATGATTCATTTATTGAAAAATCTGGTGTGTTTTCATCAACACTACCTAAAATAATTGAATTGATATCGGATCACTATCAACTGTTGGAAAATGAAGGTGTGACTGAGATTGAGAAAATAATCTAGCTTTTAAATTACCAGTAATAAATACAACCCGTAAGATTCAATTAAGTATATATTAATAGATATATTATCTCTAATGTTATATTTAGTAGATAATATCAAGAGAATGAAAAGGTATATAACATGAATATCAGTCATAGCGTTCCACTTAAATTCAGCGGTGAAGTAAAAGAAGCACTTGAATCAGGAAAACCTGTTGTTGCTCTGGAATCCAATGTGATTACACATGGTTTGGATTACCCTGATAATGTCACAACAGCTAAGAATGTTGAGCAGGCTGTTCGTGAAAGTGGGGCAGTTCCCGCAACGATAGGAATAGATAATGGTGAATTTCTGATTGGGATGTTAGATAAACAAATTGAGAAATTTGCTACCGCATCTCATGTTCCAAAGGTCACAAGTCGGGATATTCCGGTCGTGTTAGCGAGTGGTGGGATGGGGGCGACAACAGTGGCATCGTCAATACTTGCAGCAGAAATAGCGGGTATTAAATTCTTCTGTTCTGCGGGGATTGGTGGAGTACATCGAGGTGCAGAGACGAGTATGGATATATCAGCAGACTTGACTCAGTTAACGCGTTCCCGTGTTGCTGTGGTCTGTGCTGGCGCAAAAAATATCCTCGATATTGGATTAACATTGGAATTTCTGGAGACATGGAATGTGCCAATCATATCCTATCAGTCGGATGATTTTCCTGCATTCTACTGTCGTTCCAGCGGATTCAAAAGTCCACAACGTCTTGATGATCCCGCCGTAATTGCCAAAGCGATTGAAATAAATTGGATGTTGCCGGGAGGGAAAGGGATATTAATTACGACACCAACCAAGCCAGAGGATGCGATAGATAGTCAAAAGATTGATATGATTATACAAGGTGCGGTATTAGAGGCTAAGAGGAATAATATTGTTGGTAATTCGTTGACAAAGTATCTGATGAGAATGATTGACCGAGAAACCAATGGGATCTCGGCGAAAGCTAATATGGCTGTATTAGTTAATACAGCAAATGTTGCTGGAAAGTTGGCGGTGGCCCACGCCATTCATAAATTTTCAGGCGAAATTTATTCTGGCAGATCCTAGGCCCAATAAGTTGATTTTCAATTGATCACCGGCATTAACTGGTACCATTGTGGCAAGGGAACCGGAAAGAATAATTTCTCCCTGGCGTAGCGTCGTATCCAGCGTTCCCAGCATATTCGCCAACCAAGCAACGGCGTTGGCAGGGTGCCCAAATGCGGCTGCACCTATGCCGGTATCAATCAGTTTGCCGTTCTTTTTCAGTGTCATAGTAATGGCAGCCAAATCAATTTCTGATGGCAGACGGGTGCCGTTACCAATAACAAATAAACCTGATGAGGCATTATCAGCAACCGTATCCGTGATTTTTATTTTCCAATCACGGATACGGGAATCGACGATTTCGATACAGGGTACAACATAAGCTGTTGCTTGCAGTACATCTTCCGCGGTAATACCTGGACCACGCAAATTGCGTTTCAGGATAAAGCCAATTTCACCTTCAGCCTTCGGCGCAATTAACTGTTCAATGGGCACAGTGGCATTATTTTCGTAATACATATCTGAGGTGAGAATGCCAAAGTCTGGCTGATCTACGTCCAATATATCCATCACTGCCTGGCTAGTGATACCAATTTTCTTACCGACAATTCGTTCATTAGTTGTTTCTAGACGGTGGGAAATGACTCTTTGTTGGATGAGATAAGCATCGTGTAATGTCAGTTTTGGATATTCATCAGAAATCGGGGTGATGGCCTGATTATTCCGCCATGATTGAAACAATTTTTCGCCAAGATAGTTTATCACGTTATTCATTGGTTGTTGCTCCTGATCAGGCGACAAAAGTGATATTCCAGGAGGAATATCACTCGTCTGTAAGCGACATTATTTGTTGCCGTTTAGCAGAAAATCGATATGAATTCGATTGAACGTGTCTGGATCCTCATATTGAGGCCAGTGACCACATTTTTCCATCACGACAAAACGGCTGTTTTTGATAAGTCCGGCAAGTTTCTGGCCCACGGAAACCGCGGCAGTTGGATCGTGAGTTGTCCATAGCACCAGCGTTTCGGCCTGAATTTTTGCCAGCTCATCTTCGGTCAGAAGATTACGCAGGCGGGTATCCATGTCTTGCAGGCACATAATGTTTTCCATTGCAGATAACATATCCGGCTGACGATAAATCGCAAAACGGGATTCAACCAGGTCTTCTGTCACCATAGCAGGATCTTCCATCAGGAATTCAAGACGCTTGCGGGTGGTTTCCCGATCTGGGTTTTTCACTGCATTCAGGCTCAGAGTGCGCAAGCGTTCCATCACATTTGGATCGGCAATCATACCTCCTGCGGTATTCAGCACCAGACGGCGAATATATCGTGGATATTTTGCCGCAAAGCGGGCGGCGACCCATCCACCTAAAGATTCACCGGAAAGGTGAATTTTTTTCAGATTTAATGTTTCGACAAAATCCCGCAAGTGTTCTACATAATCGATAATTTCATAAGAGCGGATAGGTTTATCAGTGAAACCATGTCCTAACATATCAATTGCCAGTACGCGAAAATGTGCAGCATGAGGCAGAACATTACGCATATAGGCTTCCAGATGACCACCAATACCGTGCAAGAAAATCAGGGTTTCAGGGCCGCTGCCAGCTTCAAGTACGCGGGTTTTTATCCCTTTTACATTAATATGGTGCAAATGAACTTCACCACCAGCAATGGCTGACCAAAGCGATCGTAACTCAGGTTGTACAGGTTTATGTTGACGGTTTGTCGTTGACATAACAATATTTCCCTTATTTTTTTCAGGTTAATTTAATGTTAATATAACGACATCAAGCAATATTAACTAATACTTAATATGTCTAATCTGAAATGTAAAAACGATTATACTTAATTTCTATAGATATTTATTTTCAACAATATCTATTAAATGTGATAATAATTCTGATGTGTTGTCTTTTCGCCATGCCATTATTAACTCTATTGTTGGTGAATATCCAGATAATGGCCGGCAAACAACAGCGTCGGTCATGATACTGGTAATATAGAATGGTACTATTGCACATCCTAAATTCAGGCTGACCATGTTTAAAATTAATAACATATTGTTAGCTGTTTGAATAATATTCGGTGAGACATTATGTTCAGCAAAATAATTTTCTATAATCTGTTGTAATATACCGGATTGTGTTGGATCAGGAATAATAAAGTTCTCACCATGTAAGTCATCGACTGAAATTTTCTCACAGTATCTTAGCCTATGATTAGCCGGCATCAGTACTACCAGTGGTTCATTAAGAATAACTTTAAAATCAATAGAATCACTCTTTATTGGCGGACGCATAAAAGCGACATCAATGTCACCTTGCAGTAATTTCTCTTCTTGTCTTGGATTAAATAAACTAATAAGTTCTATTTTTGCTTCAGGATGAGAAAGACGAAACACTGGAATAACTTCAGGTAATACCTTAACTTCTGCTGATGGGACAAATCCAATGGTAAGCACAATTTGTTCTTGTGCTGCTCTGCGTGCCATTTTTTTTGCTTTCTCTGCATTGTCAAGAATAATCCTGGCCTGTTGGAGAAAAACTTCCCCGGCTTTGGTTAAAGAGACTCTGCGTTTATTTCTTTCTAATAATGTAGATCCAATATAGTCTTCTAAATCTTTTATTTGCTGGCTTAATGAAGGTTGTGCGGTATGCAATTTTTTTGCGGCTCTAGTAAAGTTTAATTCTTCTGCTACTGCAATAAAGTATCGTAAGTGTCTTAATTCCATTGCCGTTTCCTCTACATATCGAAAAAAAGTCTCAATTTAAACAAACAATGTATTTCACAAATTATTAATCTATTAATAGCATTCATTTTGCATGTTGGCAAAAAGTCAACTTTTCATTTACATGAGGATCAATAATATGACATTGAGCAAAAACTCAGAGATTTACCGCCTGATTGATGCCCGAGCCGGTCGTGTAACTCCTCAGATTTATATTGACCCTGGGCTTTATCAATTAGAGCTCGAAAGAATATTTGGCCGTTGTTGGCTCTTTTTGGCTCATCACAGTCAAATCCCGCGTCCGGGAGATTTTTTTAATACTTATATGGGAGAGGACAGTGTTGTTGTTGTCCGGCAGAAAGATGGTTCCGTTAAAGCCTTTCTAAATCAATGTCGTCACCGCTCAATGCGGGTTTGTTACGCGGATAGTGGTAATACCCGTGCGTTTACTTGTCCTTATCACGGTTGGTCATACGGTGTTGATGGGCGATTAGTTGACGTTCCACTGGAATCGTGCGCCTATCCACACGGGCTTTGCAAAGAGAAATGGGGACTTCAGGAAGTTCCGTGTGTGGAGAGTTATAAGGGTTTGATTTTCGGTAACTGGGATACGACAGCACCCTCCTTGATTGATTATCTTGGTGATATGGCCTGGTATCTTGATGGCGTGCTTGACCGTCGCGAGGGAGGAACAGAAGTTATCGGCGGTGTGCAAAAGTGGGTCATTAACTGTAACTGGAAATTACCTGCTGAACAGTTTGCCGGTGATCAATACCACGCTTTATTTAGTCATGCTTCTGCTGTACAGGTTTTAGCTGTAAAGGAGGGCGACGATAAAAAAGCGTTAGGCGCCGGTCAGACTTCCCGGCCGGTCTGGGAAACGGCAAAAGATGCAGTGCAATTTGCTCAAAATGGTCACGGTAGTGGATTTTTCCTGACTGAAAAACCTGATGCTAATGTCTGGGTTGATGGTGCCGTCGCCCGTTACTACCGTGAAACCTACGCTGAAGCAGAGCAACGCCTGGGGAAAGTCAGGGCACTGCGTCTTGCGGGCCACAACAATATTTTCCCAACACTCTCCTGGCTTAACGGTACCGCGACAATGCGGGTATGGCATCCGCGTGGACCAGACCAGGTGGAGGTATGGGCATTTTGCATTGCAGACAAAGCGGCTTCTCCAGAGGTAAAAGAGGCTTTTGAAAATAGTGCAACCCGTGCATTTGGTCCGGCAGGTTTTCTCGAACAGGATGATTCAGAAAATTGGGTGGAAATCCAGAAGGTACTCAGAGGCTACAAAGCCCGTAACAGCCCGTTGTGTATGGAAATGAGGCTGGGACAAGAAAGAGTGAGGGACGATGGTATTCCAGGCGTGACCAACTATGTTTTTTCCGAAACCGTTGCCCGTGGCATGTATCAACGCTGGGCTGACTTACTGACCAGTGAAACCTGGGATGAGATAGAGGAAAAAAGCCGGGCTTATCAGCAGGAGTTGGTCAAATGAAAGAACTAATCGTCAATCAAGAAAAGCGAGTATCGCTAGAGCTGTATTACGAAATAAGTCAGTTTTTATATTATGAAGTAGCGTTACTGGATGACTGGAAATTTCGTGACTGGCTTGAGCTGTTATCAGAAGATCTTAGTTATACCATGCGCACCATTGTTAACGCCCAAACCCGCGACCGCCGCAAAAGTATCCAGCCTCCAACCACTTGGTTATTCAATGATAATAAATTTCAGCTTGAACGCCGGATTGCCCGGTTAGAAACCGGTATGGCCTGGGCAGAAGAACCGCCATCCCGCACTCGTCATCTACTGACAAACTTGGTGATTACTGAAACAGATTTGCCAGACCAGTTTCATGTTCAGTCCAATTATCTGCTGTACCGCTCACAAAAAGAGAAAGATGAAGCTTTTTATGTCGGTAAGCGGCTGGATTGTGTTCGCCGCAATCTGAATACAGGTAGCTGGCTGGTTTGCAGACGTGAAATTACTTTGGATCAGGCCATCTTAACTTTCCATAACTTGAGTGTCTTATTCTGATGAGCCAGTTATTTGCATGTACTGTTGAAGAATTGCCTGATGGAGAAGCGCGTAAGGTGGAATACACACCGGATATTGCGCTGTTTCACTATAACGGCGAATTCTTTGCTGTTGATGACCGGTGCAGTCACGGTAATGCTTCTATATCCGAAGGGTATCTGGAAGACAATGCAACAGTTGAGTGTCCACTGCATACGGCCAGTTTTTGTCTTAGAACCGGGAAGGCGCTTTGTCTTCCTGCGACAGATCCATTGAAGACCTATCCTGTTGTTGTTGAAGATGGAAAAATTTATATCACTGTTTCGGAGGAGCAATAATGAGTTGGATTAAAGATCAAGTCATTTTATTAACAGGTGGTGGCTCCGGTTTAGGTTTGGCTTTAGTAGAACGTTTTATTGCGGAAGGCGCCAAAGTTGGCGTATTGGAGTTATCTGCGGAAAAAGCGACAGCTCTGGCGCATTGTTTTGGCAAAGATCTCTGTGTTATTCAGGGGGATGTCACCTCTTTTGCAGATAATGAGCGGGCAGTTGCTGAAACTGTCCGGTATTTTGGTAGATTGGATTGCTTTGTCGGTAATGCTGGGCTTTGGGATCATAAAACCAGCCTGCTTGACGCGTCAGCAGAACAGATTGACAAAGGATTTGATGAACTGATGGGTGTTAACCTGAAAGGGTACATTCTGGGGGCCAAAGCGGCATTACCTGCGCTAACAGCATCAGAAGGCAGCATGATTTTTACGTTGTCGAGTTCATCATGGTTTTCTGGTGGCGGTGGTGTGTTGTATACCGCCAGCAAGCATGGCGTCGTTGGGATGATACGCCAGTTGGCGTATGAACTGGCGCCGGTTATCAGAGTGAATGGTGTCGCGCCGTGTGGTATGCCGAGTGATCTCCGTGGCCCGGCCACATTATCCCAGCAGGATAAATGCATCACAGACAGTCTGCCTCTGGAAAGTATTGGCGCAGCTTTACCTTTGCAATTTACGCCTCAGCCGGAAGATTTCACCGGCCCATATGTCATGCTCGCTTCCCGTGCAAACAACCGTACCTTAACCGGTGTCATGATAACGGCTGACGCCGGATTAAGTATTCGTGGAGTTCGCCGGATCACTGCGGGAATCATGTCACCGAATAAAAAGGGGAATTCAGATGACCATTAAATTGATCTGTACTTCACACACACCTTTGATGGATTTTTGTTCTCCACCTGGAACGACAGAAAAGCACGTTCGGCAGGTTTTTCAACAACTGGCTGAACAAGTGAAAGAATATGATCCAGAATTGATAGTGATTTTTGCCCCTGACCATTTTAATGGTTTTTTTTATGACTTGATGCCGGCATTTTGTGTTGGGGTCAGAGCGAATGCAGTGGGGGATTGGGATATTGGCAACGGTCCACTCAATGTTCCTGAAAACGCTGCAAAGGATCTCATTTCTGCTTTATACGACACCGGTATTGATGTAGCCCAATCCTGGCGTATGCAGGCTGATCATGGTTTTGTTCAACCATTGATGTTGCTTTGCCAGGATTTACAGCGCTATCCAACTATCCCAGTATTTATTAACTGTGCAGCCAGTCCATTACCGACATGCCGCCGTACCGTTGCGCTTGGTCGTGCGATTGGACAATTCTTATTTAAAACAGATCAGCGAGTATTATTGTTGGGTTCTGGTGGTTTATCACATGATCCACCGATATCGCAGATTGGACAGGTTCCGCCGGAAGTTGAAGAGGGCCTGATTGCCGGGAGAAACCCGACGAAAGAAGCACGTCAAAGACGGCAAAGCCGGGTGATTGCGGTTGGAGAATCGTTGGCACGTGGTGAAAATGTCGTTGCTCCGTTGAACCCTCAGTGGGATGAAGAACTGTTGAATATTTTTTGCAGTGGCGATATACAGCGCCTTGCTTCATTAACGAATGGCGGGATTGCTATCCAGGGTGGTAAGGGGGGACAGGAAATTCGCTGTTGGATTGCCGCTTTTGCGGCGCTTTCTGTTTATGGCGAATATAAAGCTCAACGACACTATTACCAACCTATTAAGGAATGGCTGGCTGGAATGGCAATGGTCAGTGCTCAACCTGTGAATCAGACAGGAGCGTAATATGCGGAATCAGACTTTTATTATTGTCGGAGCAGGACAAGCGGGGGCGATGGCCGCCGCAACCTTAAGGCAGCAACAGTTTAATGGCGATATTATTTTAATTGGTAAAGAATATCATGCACCTTATGAGCGGCCTATTTTATCAAAAGAGTATTTAATGAACCCGGAAGAAGAACCGAAGTATTTGTTCTCCGAAGATTTCTATCTGAAAAACCGGATAGATTTACGCATGGGTCAGCCGGTCAGTCGTATTATTCCCGCAGAACATTGTGTCGTTTTGGAAAATGGCGATAAGTTCAGGTATGACAAACTCCTGCTCACCATGGGCGCAAGAGCCAGACGTTTTCCGCTGCTCGATCAACTGGGTGAAAATGTTTATACCCTGAGAACATTGGATGATGCGCAACGTTTACGCCAGGCGGTGAAAAAAGGTAAACGGGTTTTGATTGTCGGCGGGGGTGTTATTGGTCTGGAACTGGCTGCAACCTCCTGTGAAATGGGCGCGAATGTGACGGTTATCGAACAGGCGGATAACATCATGGGGCGTTGCGCACCTCCGTTGTTGCAGGATTATCTTTTAAATCGCCATCAGGAAAAAGGGGTGCAATTTTTCCTTGATACCAATATTGTTTCCGCACAAAGGCGAGAGCATGAATTAGTTCTTATGCTGAACACCGGAGAAAAGGTGATCGGAGATATTATTATTTATGGTATCGGTGCGGAATTCAGGGACAGGCTCGCTGCTGATGCCGGTTTGGTTACTAATGGTGGTATCGTCATTGACAGCCGTTGCCAGACGTCTGAACCGGATATTTTTGCTGCTGGGGATGTTTGCCTTCAGAGAGAGCCTTTAACGGGGGATCTCCAGCGTCGTGAAACCTGGGAAAATGCTAACCGCCAGGCAACTATCGCTGCACATGCAATGATGGGACTACAGCCCCCACAGCCGGGAGCTCCGTGGTTCTGGACAGATCAATGGGGCATTAATATCCAGATGGTTGGCAAAATGCAGGCTGAGGAGTGGCATATCCAAGGTGATTTGCAATCAGATAAAGCCATTTTGCTGGGTACAGAAAATGAAATCTTAGTGGGTGCAGTCGCGATTAATCAGGGAAGGGAAATGCGGAATTTACGGAAATTACTTGCTAATTCAATGACTGATTCGGTGTAATATTTGAATAGTTAGTTTTATAGGAATAAGCAATGACGGTATTTTATTGATAATAAGCAGTTTTATTCTTGCTATTGGTGATCCTCTAGAGGATCACCAATAATCTATGTCAAATTAACGGGGTTGGAGTGAAGGGGTAAGATGAGGCGACCATGATCTGTAATAGATATTTCATTAACAACAATATCGCTGTTATACAAAACAAAATATGATTCTATTATTAAGTCTTTTTCTAATACCGCTATATAACCGCGTTGATCACTGCGGGTCCACTGATCATCTTTTCCAGGGTCTAATGGCCAATATTTGTCGTTACCATCAGAATTCCAAGCACTAACTGAAACCTTAATCTGATTTTTCGAATTATTTTTAACTTTCATAATAACCTCCAAAATTATATATTTATGAAATTTAATTATATTTGATGCGTAGATAATGTGCATTTTCAATATTGTATTATATATAAAAAAAACATTATCACATCTGGTATTTTTGATAGTTTTTATGAGATTTTTACTATTATAATTCAGTGGTAGATTAGTACTACAGCCGTACTTCCTTTTTTCAACAGAAGAAGCGTTCATAGGAATCAAATCATGCGATTTCTTTGCGTCATGAATATCAGAAAAAACACGGATTTTGGGTTTATACGGCCATAGTACTAATATAAAGTTAACAATTCATATGTTAATTTTTGCCGGATTTTAACTTCGTATTGTGATCAGGCTATTAAATTGGTTTGTTAATTAAAGCTATAGAGTAAATCATTACGGTTTAAAACGAATCATATTGTTTTAAACCGTAATGTTTGTTTAAATGTAAAAATAATATTACATTAGTGATTGATAATATAAAGATCTTTCGATGATACAAAACCGAGCGGGCTGATATAATATCCACCAATATAAGGTTTTACCAGTCTGGCACTGACATAGTAATAAATAGGAATTGACGGCACATCTCTTGTAATAATGTCTTGTGCTTGCTGGAAATATTTCATATCGTTTGTTGTTTTGGCTTTTTGCATCAGATCATCATAAATATCATTACTATATAATGATGTATTATTAGAACTGTTGGTCACAAAATTATTTAAAAACGAGGCTGGATGATCGTAATCAGCTATCCACGCATGTCTCACCAAATCAAAATTACTTTGATGCATTGTATCTAACATTGTTTTCCATTCTTGATTTTGTAAGACAGCATCCACGCCCAGATTTTTCTTCCACATTGAGGAAACTGCGATAGCAATTCTTTTATGATCTTCGGATGTATTGTAAAGGAGATTGAATTTCAATGGATTATTTCTGTTATAACCGGCTTCCTTCAATAACTGTCTGGCTTTTTCAATCCTTTTTGCCAGCGGCAATGATGCATAATCTGGTTGTTTTAAATTCATTCCTCCGGTATTCGGTGGGGTATTATTATAAGCGGCTTTTTGACCTTGACCTAACACCTTATCTGAGATGATGGTTTTATCTAAAGCCAAATTTAATGCCTGTCTGACTCTGATATCATTAAAAGGTGCTTTTTGGGTATTAAATTCGTAATAATAAACACCTAATTTAGGTGAAATGTGAACCTGGCTACCTAACTTAGTTTTTAAGGAGTTAAATGAAACTGATGGGATACTTTTTGTTATATCTATTTCCCCTGCTAAATAACGGTTCACCACCGCTGTATCTGATGTGATGGCAAGATAGGTGACTTTATTAATAACGGTATGTGCATTATCCCAATATTGTGGATTTCTGATACCAATGACTTTCTCATTGACGATCCATTCAGCCAGTTTAAACGGGCCACTACCGACAAACACATTCGGTTGAGTCCATTTTTCACCATATTTTTCAACCGCTTTTTGACTGATAGGCACCATAACCGGATGTGCTACCATCTGTAAGAAATAGGATAGCGGCTGCTCTAATGTCACTTCTACCGTCATATCATCCAGTGCTTTGACGCCTAATGCATCGGCTTTTTTCTTTCCGGCAAGAATATCTTTGGCATTGGTTATATACATGTTTTCAATATAGCTGCCATATGGAGATGCCATTTGAGGATCAATTAAACGTCGCCAACTAAAAACCACATCATGGGCAGTAATAGGAGAACCATCAGACCACTTTATTCCTTCTCTTAAATGAAATAACCAGACTTTATTATCTTTGGTCTCCCAACTGACGGCTAAGTCGGGATTTAACTTACCATCAATGCCTGTGTCAATTAATCCACTAAAGAAATCGTGAATAATATCAAATTCAACATCACTTTCAACTTTATGGACATCAAGAGACGCAGGCTCTGAACCATTATGAAGAACAATATCCTGATTAATCGCCAATTGTGTACCAGGTGGAATAATTGCCGCATGAGATAATGTTAAGCTTCCAAATATAATTCCTGTGAATAAAGATATATTCTTTATTGTCTTTTTCATCGTGGTTTCTCCAATAAGACTTCGTTTTTTAATATTGATGTTGCAAATTGAGCAATATCTGATATTAGCTCCATTGTAAATAACCCTGCCGGGGAATAGCCAGCTGAATCTTTTCTTCCAGAGTCGGAAAAGGCAGACCAGATTAAATCCGTTGGTTTGCTTATATTACCCAGTCGGTAAAATCTGAAATCCTCGATCTTGCTCACAGATCGGCATATTTCCCTGAACAGGAGTATAGAAAGTTATATCTATGTATCTAATTACTCTTTTATTTTTATTTTTTTATTACAAAATTATCAGTGATGTAACCATTGAATATATTAAATCATAAGTTATATTTTATGTTGTCCAATCCATCAGGAGGTAACCATGGGATTTTCCATGCTCAGGAATTTCATTAATGGTCAGTATGTTGAATCTAAAGGTTCTGAATATTTTGATTTGGTAAGCCCGGTCACTGGTGAAGTCTATACGCGTTCTCCTAACGCGACTGCGGAGGATGTTGATGAAGCTTATGCCGCGGCTAAAGAGGCGTTCAAGATCTGGGGGCGCAGCACACCGTCAGCACGTCAGCAGGCGTTGCTGGCATTAGCCGATGCAGTGGAAAAAAACGCTGAATGTCTGATCGAAGCGCAAAGCCGCAATACGGGGCAGCTCAAACATCTGATTGCTTCCGAGGAAATTGCGACGTCAGTGGATCATATCCGTTTCTTCGCCGGCGCCGCCCGTTTTCTGGAAGGCAAAGCTACTGCTGAATATCTTCCTGATATGACGACCAGCATCCGGCGCGAACCATTGGGTGTGGTAGGGCAAGTTACGCCGTGGAACTACCCGCTGATGATGGCAGTATGGAAGATAGCGCCTGCGCTGGCAGCGGGCAATACTGTGGTACTCAAACCGAGCGATACTACGCCGGAAAGTACTCTGTTGCTGGCTGAACTGGCTGCTCCGTTCTTCCCGGCAGGTACATTCAACGTGGTGTTGGGTAATGCCAGCGCGGGCGCCCTGGTCGTTTCACACAAAACACCCGCTATGGTTTCCATCACTGGTTCCGTGCGTGCAGGTTTGCAGGTTGCCTCTTCGGCGGCGGCTAATCTCACCAGAGCGCATTTGGAGCTAGGCGGCAAAGCGCCGGTGGTTGTTTTCGCCGATGCAGATATGGACAAAGCGGTGGAGACCATTGCGACCGCGGGGTACTTCAACGCGGGTCAGGATTGTACGGCAGCCTCGCGGGTGCTGGTGCATGAATCTGTTTACGATACCTTCGTCGCTAAACTGGTGGCGGCAGCTAAAGCCACCCGCTTTGGCTATCCGGAAGATGAAGAGGCGCTGTATGGGCCGCTCAATAATGCTCGTCAGCTGGAGCAGGTCAAAGGGTTCATTGCGCGTCTGCCCGCTTATGCCTGTATCGAAACAGGAGGCTGTCAGGCCGAACGTTCGGGTTATTACTTTGAACCTACGGTAATTACCGGTCTGGAACAGCACGACGAAGCAGTCCAGACCGAGATTTTCGGCCCGGTCATCACGGTGCAGAAGTTCTGCGATGAACAGGATGCTATAGAGAAAGCTAACGACGTGAAATACGGATTGGCCTCCAGTGTCTGGACCCGTGACCATGGCCGCGCGTTGCGCCTGTCACGTGAACTCGATTTCGGTACCGTCTGGATTAACACCCATATTCCTCTTACGGCAGAGGCCCCGCATGGCGGTTTCAAGAGCTCCGGATATGGTAAAGATCTGTCGGTTTATGGCTTTGATGAATATACGCGTATCAAACATGTGATGAGTTCCAACGACTGACACAGGACATCCGTAATGATTCAGAATAGATCTCCGCGCGACTTGGTGTCGCGTGCGCACTACGAGTTGTTTACTGATCGTGATGTAGGAGTGCTTGAGCGTTGTTTTGCGCCGCATTTCATCGAACATTCCCCGTTGGTCAAAGATGGTCTTGCCGGATTGAGTGAGCGGGTCCGGACACATCCTGAACTGCACCACGAAACGTATCGTGTATTGCAAGATGGTGATCTGGTCGCCATTCACGGTCGTTTTACGGGGTTAGACGACCACCCGCTGGTCGGTTTCGATCTGTACCGGGTTGCCGACGGCTTAATCGTAGAGCACTGGGACGGCCTGGTGCCACAGGCCGCACCCAACGCCAGTGGCCGGACTCAGTTAGACGGCCCGACTGAAACAGGTCATGGTCATGACCGGGAGAAGAATCGCGAGCTGGTGGTTAACTTTTTTACACGTACCCTGATCGAGGGTTACTACGAAGAGTTTGGGAACTACACCAATGGTGAATTGTTTCGCCAGCACAGCCCCGATATTCCCGATGGTACGGCGGCGGTTATCTCGTTTCTTAAGCAACTCAGGGATGAAGGGCAGGGTCTGCATTACGCTAAAATTCACCGTACGGTAGCCGATGGGCAGTTTGTTCTGACCCATTCGGAGGGGAGTATCGCCGGAGCGCGTCACAGCTACTTCGAGCTATGGCGCATTGATAACGGCAAAGTGGCTGAACTTTGGGATGCTATCACCCCGATACCGGAGGATGCGAAAGCGCTGCATCGCCACGGTATTTTTTAGCAAAAACCGCTGTAAACCCTCGTCGAATGCGGACAGGGAAAGCAACCTAGCGTCGTTTAACGTTGGACATCGGCTTTAAACGCTTCTCTTGTCGCACCTTCGGTGCGACAACACACCGAATCACATCGGGCATCTGCCTGCTGAAGCCCGCTTATTTCAGATTGCTGAGGAGTTTTCATTTATGACTGAATCTATGTTAGCTAAAAGACGCAGCGCGGCTATTGCAAAAGGCGTGGGCGTGACCACACAAGTTTATGTGGAGCGTGCGGAAAACGCTGAAATTTGGGGCATTCAAGGGCAACGCTATATCGATTTTGCTGCCGGTATCGCCGTAGTGAATACCGGCCACCGCCATCCGCGCGTCATCGCGGCAGCCAGAGAACAACTGGAACAGTTTACCCATACCTGTCATCAGGTAGTACCCTACGAAAATTATGTGGCGCTGGCCGAACGTCTGAACCATCTGGTGCCTGGTAATTTTGCTAAGAAGACCGTCTTTGTCACTACTGGGGCTGAGGCGGTGGAAAATGCCGTGAAGATCGCGCGGGCCGCTACCCGGCGCAGTGGCGTGGTAGCTTTCAGCGGCGCTTTCCATGGCCGTACCTTCCTCGGTATGTCATTAACCGGCAAAGTTGCACCGTACAAAATAGGGTTCGGCCCGCTGGTTAGCGACGTTTACCGTGTTCCGTTTCCGATCGGGCTGCATGGCATTAGCGTGGAACAGACGCTGAATGCGCTGGAAAATCTCTTTAAAACCGACATTGAACCCACGCGAGTCGCTGCCATCATCATCGAACCGGTACAGGGCGAAGGTGGTTTCTATCCTGCGCCTCCTGAGCTGCTCAAAGCCCTGCGTGAGATCGCCGATTGTCATGGCATTGTACTTATCGCTGATGAGATCCAGACCGGTTTCGCGCGTACGGGCAAACTGTTTGCCATGGAGCATTATGAGGTTGTTGCCGATCTGACCACTATGGCGAAAGGTCTGGCTGGCGGCTGTAACGGGACGTGCAGAGTTGATGGACGCTGTCGTGGTTGGTGGTCTGGGGGGAACCTATGGTGGTAACCCGGTGGCGATTGCAGCCGCCCATGCGGTGCTGGATGTGATCGAAGAAGAGAAGCTGAATGCGCGGGCGACGCAGTTGGGAGACCAGCTAAAACAGCGTCTGCATGAACTGCGACCGCGTGTCCCGCAGATCGCCGATGTGCGTGGACTTGGACTGATGATTGCGGTGGAGTTTACCCGTGCGGACAGTCAGGAACCCGATGCCAGCTTTACTAATGCGGTGCGTCAGAAAGCGCTGGAGCGTGGTCTGATCCTGCTGATGTGCGGTGTACACAGCAACGTGATCCGTTTCCTTCCGCCGCTGACCATACAGAATCACGTTTTTGACGAAGCGCTCAATATTCTGGAGTCTGTGCTGCTCGAGCTGACTGAACAGTAGGTAGAACCTGCTGCCTCACAAGAGGGGACAACAATGCACTGGTATTTAAATGTATTAAAAAACTATGCCTGCTTCAGGGGACGAGCCAAACGTAAGGAGTTCTGGTACTTTGCTCTGTTCCAGATCCTGGCTGTATTTATTATCTCTTTCCTTGAAAGCTACTTTGCCGTTGCCAATCCTGAAATTTATATGGGCTGGTTCAGCGCTGTCTATCTGCTGCTCACATTTCTGCCCGCGCTAGCAGTGAATGCCCGTCGCCTGCATGACATCAATTGCAGCGCTTGGTGGTTACTGCTGCATCTCATACCGTTTATCGGCACTGTTATCCTGCTGATTCTCGCCGGTCTGAAAGGGAGCTCTGGCAGCAATAAATACAGCTCAGAGAGCCGGATTCACTCACAGGGAAACGCTCCAGATCAGGCCAGCGGGTGATTTCAAGATCATGACAGGAGTGCTGAAATGACAATGAATAGAAGAGACTTTATCTCTACCGCCGCGACGCTCGCGGGGGTGGGAGTGCTTTCATCCGTACTTCCCAACTTATCCCTGCTCGCCCGGACTTTAACCGCGGCCGATGCGCCTGCCGCCAACGTTGATAAGCTCCGGCCGATACTGTTGGAGGATGCGCAGCACAGAGCCAGCCGGTTGGGGCTGGATCCGCGTATCTGGAACTGGCATAAAGAGGCTGCTGTTGACGCCATGCCAGCCAACTATTATGAAGCTTCTCTGGCTGACTGGTCAGCTTTTGGAAGCCTGCCTGGAGACCAGAACTGCGAGGTTGTGGTCATCGGCGGTGGGTTGCTGGGTGCTTCCACGGCATTGCATCTTGCTGAAGCGGGCGTGGACGTGATTCTGGTTGAAAAGGATAACATTGGTTCAGGCGCTTCTGGCCGCAACGGGGGACAGATGACCCCCGGGCTCGCACGCTGGGAAGCTGAAACTATGCTGGAAAAACTTTCATCCGATGAGGCTAAACGCTTGTGGCATTTTGCATCGGTTGAAGCAATGAATCTCGTGGATGAACTCCGTGAGCGTTACAGTTTCGAATGTGACCGCAAATATGGTCATATCACTGTTGCGGTGCACGCAGGCCACATGGGGCCGCTGGTGGCTAATGCCGATGCCCGGCGCCATATGGGAGATACGGCGATGAAGGTTATCGGACCGCACGAATTGCAGGAAGAGTATGTGCGTTCGGGCATCTACCATGGAGCAAATATCGACAGTATCGGCGGGCAAGTCCAGCCTCTGGCACTATTGCGTGGCCTGGTTTATGGTTTCGCCAGACTGGGTGGGCGAATCTATGACAGTACCAAAGTGAAGGGCATAAGGCAGGATGCTGGTGGCACAGTCGTAGAAACTGAGCGGGGGGCTATCAGGGCGAGCAAAGCCGTGGTGCTGGGTGTACATGTCTCAACGGGTGAGTTTATCTCTGGCCCTTCCACTACGATGCCTTTTTTCACCTACGTGGCGGTAACACCACCGTTGCCAGTAGATGTCAAAGAGCTGATCCCGTCAGAGCTGCCGGTCTACGATACACAGTTACAGGTCGACTACTATCGTGCGGTGCGCAACAATCGCCTTCTGTTCGGTGGTCAGGGTACTGGCAACTCCTGGTTACCGCGTGATGTGAACAACTATCTGCTTGAGCGTATCAGAACCGTGTTCCCGCAGCTGGAAAAAAACGAACTGGAATATTCCTGGGGCGGGATCAGTGATCTGACCCTGAACGGTGCCATCGATGCCCGCAAGAGCGGCGACAGCGTACCCGTGTATATGGTACATGGCTGGAGCGGTCATGGAGTGGCGCAGACGGTGCGCATTGGCAAAGCGATCAGCGATGATTTTACCGGACGCAACGACGACTTTACCATGCTTACCCGCATTGACCACGCGAGTATCCCACTGGGCTCCTATCTCTCTCCGGTAGCCATTCCGTTGGCTAAGGGCGTTCTGGGAGTGATGAGCACGCTTAATCCGGCAGAGATGGTTTCGTTCTGAGCATCAGGGCATGGGGTTTCGGGATCCAATGTCGGTTATATTTGCATTGGTTAATGATTGTATGTATATTCTTTATGCTATCAATCGTTAACTTGAGGTGTATTATGCAAACTTTACATAGGAAAACCAGACTCGATAACAACATGGCGGCACCTCATCATGAGTACGACGATGCTGATGCAGCGGCTGATCGCCTTGAGAATATTATTAAGGAGCTGGCAGATCGTATTCGCAGCAAGGGTAAGGCAGGCATCAAGCGTCAACTGGCATTGCCGGACAATCAGTTTCTGATGAATATGTTATTTCTGGCTATGCCGGCACGAGCACTTGCCGAATTGACGCCGGAAAAGAAAAGGTTGCTTAATCGTGTGCGTAGCCGCGCGCGTTTTTTTGACAACGTGCGCGAAAATGGTGGTGTGCTAAGTTCTGCTGAGGTGGCGAAGTTATTGGGTGTCAGTAAGGTAACGGTTAAAAAGAAAAAAGATACAGGTAAATTACTGGCTCTTGAACACGATGGTGAGTTTATCTACCCGGTTTTTCAGTTCACCGATGATGAAAGTAAAGGTGAAAAAGGTGTACTGAAGGGTGTGGCTGAGATTTTACCTCATCTCAGCCATTTCAGTGGTGTGATGCAGTACGGATTTTTCGCGCAGAAACGTAATGTACTGGAACACCGTTTGCCAGAAGGCCAGGAGTTCACTGTTATTGATATACTGAGAAATGGCGTTTCGGATAATAAGCTTCAGGAAATAATTCGTTTGGCGAGGGTGTTTGGTACCCAGGATGCTGCATAGTAAAAAGTGGGGGAACACGTATTCTGCCGGTTCCCCCATCTGTCATATTACTGGAATATCCAGATCGTTCACCAGTATGTCTTCAGCACTTTCTCCTTCGTACTCAAACTCTCTGAGCACTTTGAGTTCCACGGTACGTATCACGCCTTTGCCTGATGGGTCGTTATGCCAAAGCACTATGCAGGGCTCAAGTGTGACGTTAGACACGTAAGCCAGCCCATTTGCATGTGGTGACAGCTTTGCCGCGAGTTGCTGCGTGAGCCGGTAATCTGAGCCGGTCAGCTGGTGGGCGGTTATATGCATTTTCGGTGCAAGCCGGGTAATGTCCACAATATGCAGATCTTTCTCTGTCACCAATGTAGCCATATGGTACCCGTCCAATTCCCGGTCTGTAATGGCTGGCAGACGTTGGAACACCTCTTTCATTGATGTTCTCGGCGAGTTGGCCAGATACAGGTTGCCATCTGTGCCGTTCGTTAGCCCGTACCGGGTGTGAGCTCCGTAGAGGTTAAAGAATACACCATTGCCGCCATATTCACCCTCTTGTAGTCGGTAAAAAACCGTGCCGACTGAAATGAGGATGATACTCTGCATGATTTTATCGATAGTAAGTGTGTCGATCTGCTTCTTTGTCACCGAATCGGGGTTCTCCTCTGATTTTGTTACCATTGAACACTCCTTTATTCTTACCTGTTTCTGCCATATGTTGTCTCCGGTCTTATTACATTAACTTTACTGCAAAGACGCACAATGCTGGATATTCATCCAGTTGTGGCAGTATATTACAAATAAGGGAGCGGGGTATATGTTTTGATACGGATAAAGTTAGATTGTGCTACTCATTGTGTGAGGCGATTAGAAGTGAGCATATTTTTCTTATTTTGCGATGCCTAAAAACAAGGCCAGACAGCGATCTACCTGCTGCATCGTCGCGTAATCCAGTTTACCAAATACTGCTCCGGCTTTTTCTTTCGGGAGAGTCATTGCCTTATCAATCATGACCTGTGACAGTTTTTCAAGATTTGTTTCAGGGAAAGGTTTAATTGTCACCCGAAAGAGTGGTGCATCAATCAATGTTGAGGTCACGGGCAAAACAGTAATACTGGGATGTTCATCAAAGTTGTCAGATTGGATAACCAGTGCCGGACGGGGCTTACCATAAGCCCCTTGTAGAGCAACAGTTATTAAGTCTCCTCGCTTCACTCCCAGTCTCCTGAATCAGCCAATTCATTCATCGCACCTTCTAATAGTGCATCCGTTTCCTTGTCTCGCATTGCTGTAGCCAGATGGCTTTGACGCCGGCACTCTTCTTTAAAATGAGGAAGGCGTGTATCAGGTACCCATATTTGAACGGGCCTTAATCCTGACTTTCTAAGCTGTTGTCTGTGTTTTTTTACACGATCTGCAACCTTATTCATCTTTCATCCTCGTGACATGTAACCATGTTCACAATATAACCAAAAAAACGTTACATGCAACACTTTTTTATTCGCACATGGGGATAATCTTACCGTATATTATTTTAATATTGATATCGATGCTTACAATAATTTTTCGGCAGGTGAATATTTTGCGCTTGTCTTAATTGGATTCCAGAATTTTCCAGTTATTTTTTAGAAATGTGGCAAACATGAAGCAATTTGGGCAAATAATTAGCGGCAATCCAATTATGGTTGTATACTGTAAAAAAGAGATAATAAACAAGGTGGGGCTATTTAGCCAAGTAAATTAATTAAGAGATGAGGCGCAATTATGACTAATATTTATATAAACAAATATGCTCCAAATAGTATCGTTGCGAAACTCCCATTGGCATCTGATAAAAAAATAGAGAAATGGAATGCAGAGAGTTTGGATTTTCGCATTTGGACCCCGGGATTTATATGGTTGGATTGTCAAAAAATTTCAGAATTTCACAACTTATTTCGTTATCCAGGTATTACAAATCTTTATCTTGCATTCACGTTTAAAGCACAGTTTCTCACTCCACTAAGCTCTACAGCAGAAATGTCAAGGGCGCAGCCAATTCAAGATTGGTTTTTCAATAATGGGGCATATATTGAGAATGGTTTTGATAATTTCGGCATATATTCCTGTGATACAGGCAGTGGAGAATACAGTGTAAATTTCATTGATCCCTGTTTTTACCTTATAAAGAATGGTGAATTGAGTTATAGTGATAAGAATTCCGCTTTCCCAAACCTTGTTCTTCGGGTGAAAAATAAAGTCACTTCAAATTTTTTGGCAAATTTAATTCCTACGGATTTTAAAATTATTATTAATTAGTTTCATACTATATTGAAACCCTCTCTCGGGTGGCTGACCTGAGTCAACACCCCCAAAAGAGGATTCGCTTTATAAACTGGTTTCCTTAACTACCTCATTCTCCCTCTCTTTTTCCAGCATAATCAGCAATTCAAGCATACTGATAATATCTTTAGATGTTTCGCGGGCTTTGCGATGTGATAAGGCAAGATTAGGGAACTTATTCATGAATGCGCTGACATTTAACTTTCTATTCGGATTGTTGTTTAACGAGGCTATCAACTGGGACAAGCAATCTCTCGCCCGTAGTAAATTTTGCTCCAGATAGGGTAAATATTCTTGATAAGTATGCAGCAGTTTTTCTAATTTTTTTGTTTTCAGACGACCACCCGCATGTGGGCCTGGTTTCATGTTAGCCATTGCTCGAAATGTATCTTTTCCTTTGTTATAAATACCACGGGGATCCAGTCCCGCCGCCGCAGTCAAACTCAAAGCTAATTTTGAGCTAACGGATATTGAGCCATATTGCAGCATGGAGCTGAAAGTACCGGCTGTCCAGTTACTAACGCCTTCGGTTATAGAACTGGTCATCACATCAGGCGTGTTTGCCAGTGCAGTATCCAGCACAAAATCCTGCGCATATTCTTTGTTCACATAGGTACGATATAGCTCATGTAGCCTGGGGTAGCCGCTCAATTTATCCTGTAACTTCTCCATTACCTCACGTTCAATATCTTTAGTCGTATTGGTGGCACAAGTCGGATATAACTGGGTATGAACACCTGTTCTTGACGTAATGGGCTTTGCCAACTCACCACCAATACTTCCCGCTGCCGCACTGGCGAGAAAAGAGATAGCAGGGCCGCCAGGAGCCGCAGCAGCGCCAGCTAACCCTGCACATATTGAGGCGGGAACTGAACGTATCATCGTGTCTTTAATTTCCACTAGTGCATTTCGCCCCATTTTATTCAACAGCTTTTGCGGTGAGCTAAGACGATACAATTGCTTTTGCAGTGCATGTACATTCTGTCCCGCCATGACCATTGATTTATTTAGCATATCAAATTCATATGCCAGTTTTATTTCCTCTTTGGTGAAACATTCAAATCTGGAGTTTCCCATATTAACTTTTCCTTTAAATAAGAATGGGTTTGTTTTTCTGATCAGATAATATTCCCATGCTTTTTAGCGCTTCGTGAAAAAAATAAATCAATTTTTGACAAATCAGATAGTGGAGGGTATTGACTGGCAGACGAAAGCATAACGTAAAATTTCGGTAAACAGAGGATAATAATAAGGTTAAGCGAATTTCAATCCAAGTAGATAGTAATCCGCCATTAATTATGGATAAAATTGTTGCTTTCGATTATTTTTCCTCAGGGAGTTTAGCGAGCTTAATC